>NZ_BAAACW010000066.1:0-7266 GCF_039521845.1 Alkalibacterium iburiense | reverse complement strand
AGCATTTTTAAACCCCGGTAAATCCCTTAGTGTAGGGATTTATCGGGGTTTTGGGTGTTAAAGATGAGATTTATAATAACACATTCACAAAGTATGTCAATCACTTTTTTGAGAAATAGGTAACTTAATTTTTGAATTAAAAAAGGCCTAAATTAGGCCTTTTCCTCTAAAATTCAATTGTGATTTTAATCACTTTGTTAGTTATTTTTCATTCTTTTCACAGCGACAGTGGTTGCTCACTTAATCACTTTAATTACTTTTAATAAGTAACTCTATCTCTTTTTTTACTTTTTTGGGACTAGTAGTTGGAGCAAACCGAGTGATGCTTGCTTCTTCTGGCGCTACAAGAAACTTCGTAAAATTCCACTTAATTTTCTTGTTTTTAGTTTCTTTAACAAGGTATTGATATAGGGGATGCGCTGAGTCCCCATTTACATCTATTTTTTCAAACAAAGGAAAAGAAACATTATAGGTGGTTTCGCAAAATGTTTGTATTTCTTCATTACCTAAAGGTTCTTGGTTCATAAACTGATTGGAAGGAAAGCCTAATACGACGACTCCTTCTTCTTTAAATGTCTGATAGAGCTCTTCTAAATCTTCTAACTGTCCGACTAAGCCGCACTGACTCGCTGTGTTGACAATGACCATGTAGCGATCTCTATAATCACTCAGCTGTTGTTTGTTACCATTAATGTGTGTCACTTCAATATCATAAATACTCATGTTTACCCTCCATAATTTGTCTTGTCTTCATCATACGCCTTTTTAAAATCTTTGAACAATTGAACACCTTATCCTTTTTCGTGAATAGGCTGGGCACTCGTCTTTTCTGGGCTGCCAGGTTTTTGTCTTAATAGTCTCAATCCATTTAAAATAACTAAAATAGTTGAGCCTTCATGAAAGACAACCCCTAGAGGCAGATCTAATACTCCTACTATATTGAGTATAATAAGCACGACAATAACCGAAACTGAAAATATAACATTTTGTCGTATCACTTGATTCAGTTTCTGACTCACTTTATAGCTATCATACAATTTATTTAAGTCATTTTTCACCATGACAACCTCTGACGTCTCCATTGCGACAGATGATCCACTCCCCATGGCGATACCAATATCGGCATGAGCTAAAGCAGGAGCATCATTCACGCCATCCCCTATCATCCCAACGACTTCTCCTTCTTTTTGACTGTTTTGAATCCAGTTGATTTTGTCCTCTGGCAAACAGCTTGACGCATAGGACTGAATGGCTACTTCATCTGAAACTTTTTTGGCTACTTCTTCATTGTCTCCAGTCAGGAGGGTGACTTTAATTCCCTCCTTTTGAAAATCAGAAACGGCTTGAACGGCTTCTCTTCGGACCTGGTCAGCCAGTAAAAAGTATCCGACTATTGCATTCTTTTCTCCGACTATAACCATTGTATAGCCTTCTTTAGACTTATTTGTGTATTCCCGAATATTGGCATACTCTATAAAATCAGACGGCTTGCCTATTCTTAATTCTCCTTTTATAAGTCCCGATCCTGTTATTTCTTCCACTGGCTCGGACTGATCAACTTTATCCAATGGAATATGCTGAAATTGAGAAACGATGGCCTCAGCAATCGGATGACTGGACTGTTGTTCCATGTAGACCACTTCTTTTAAATAGTCTTCTGGCAAGTCATATTCCACTACTGAAAATTCACCATAGGTTAAAGTCCCCGTTTTATCTGTAAACAATTCCGTCATTGTACTAAGCGCTTCCATTGCTGCTCCGCCTTTAAACAAGACGCCATGATTAGCCCGATTACTGATGGCACTTAAAGTAGCTGGAGTCGCCGAAGCTACTAAGGCACATGGGCTGGCAACTGTTAATAAGACCATGCCTCTATAAAAAGCCTCCTGAAAAGTAAAGCCAGGTAACAGATATAAGATGGCTATAAATAATGGTACAGTCACTAATACCCCTATCACGTATTTGGATTCTATTCGGTCTATAAAGCGTGATAGTTGAGAAGGTCTGTTTTGGGCCTCTTCTACCATACGGATAATAGCTGAAAAGATTGTTTCATCACTTGTTCTTGTAACTTCTAAATAAAAGGCATGGCCTTCATTGATGGTTCCTGCAAATACTTCATCATTTGGATTCTTCAATACAGGGATAGATTCTCCTGTCAGTGACGCTTCATTTACTGTGGTAGTCCTGTCGACTAGACCGTCTATAGGAATATGTGACCCTTTAGACACAACAATTCTATCGGATGGTTTGAGTGAGTGGGTTGGAACTTCTAGGACTTCCCCATCTGCTTTTAATAGCATAGCTGTGTCAGGCACTTGGGCCATGAGTTCAGAAATGGATTGAGTGGATTTATCCGTAGCGTAATCTTCCAATACCTCAGCTCCGGCAAATATCAGGAGTAGGACGGCTCCTTCCGATTCAAACTGAATGATGACTGCCCCCAGCGCAGCTAATATCATGAGTAAATCAACATTAGGCGATCTCTCTTTTAGCGTCTCAGTGACAGCCTGTTGAGCCGCATAAAAGCCTAGGAAAAAAATAGCAAGATAGAAAGCTATCCGACTAGCTATCGGGACACCTGTTAATCCAAATCCCAATAGTGTCAATAGTGTACCTATCAATAAAAATTGCCCTTGTTTATCTTTTAATAAATAATGTATCATATGCCTCCCCCTCTTCTTATGTTAACTTTATCACATAATGAGTTTATGAGGTACAGTGGAGAGTGAGATGGGAATGATAGTTACTCTCATTAGTCATAAATAAGACAAAAAAGAAAGAGAAATCCTTTGTAAAAGTGTGCAAGGACTCTCCTTCTTTTTCACATTATTTAATTTGAAGCTACTTCAAGAAATACTTTCACGCCATTTGGATCGTAGACGCTTATCGCTCCTGAAACTTCTTCAGTATACTGCATATCCAACTTCTCAAAGTTTTCTTTTACTTTATTAAGAGCTTTTTCATTGGGTAAAACAAAGGAGTATGAACGTAAACCTAAATCTATTTCTTCTCTCTTAGGCAAGTTTTCCCCTGCCCAGGTATTCGCTCCAATATGATGGTGGTAGTCTCCGGCAGCTAAAAACTTTGCTTGTTCCCCGTAATTGTATTTTAAATCTAACCCTAATACATCAACATAAAATTCATGGGTTGCATCTAGGCTCGATACAGATAAATGAACATGACCAATAATAGTTCCAGCTGGGAATTTATCTATCTTCTGTCCTTCATCACGACTCTCAATAACACCATTGGCATCCATTTGAATGGTAATACCAGCGATGGTTCCATCGGGGCGAACATCCCAGACCTCTTTTGGCTTATCTGCATATATTTCAATGCCGTTTCCTTCCGGGTCTTGTAAATACAAGGCTTCACTGTACCCGTGGTCAGAAGCTCCGCCAATCGGTATTTCTCGGCTTAAATAAGAATATAAAACGTTCCCTAGGTCTTTTCGAGACGGGAGTAAGAATGCGGTATGGAATAACCCGGTTTTTCTAGTAGGGGTTCCTTTCGCTTCTTCTTTAATGAGAGTGAGTAAAACTTTTTCATTATCTTTCGTTCCTAAATCAGCTTTTTGATCCGATTGATTTAACACATCCAGACCAATAACCCTTGAATAATAAGCAATCATCTGATCTAATTGCTGTACATTTAATGTGACAGAGCCTAACTCTGTATTTTTATCTATTTTATATAATTCTGACATGGGGAGTCTCCTTTTTGTTATCTTACTTACTTTTTAATAGTAGCATATTTATCGGAAGACTGCACCCTTTTTTATCATATTCTCCATACGGTTTTGGATCGAGCATAAGCGAATACGGTCAAAGCGCTGGATAATGATAAAAGAGCCATTCGTTACCACAGAAAAAATAATCATTGCCCATCCTATCCATACCGGATTCCAAATAAAGAAATAAGGAGAGATAATGATGAGAGACCAGTGCAGGAGTTCTGATCGTTTGGATTCCATAATTTGGAACTTAATTAAATCTAAGCCTTTCTCCGGTTTTTCCGTCTGACTATTTATATTGAACAGATTGGAGCCTTCTGGTAAATACCCTTTCCATCGGTGAACATAAAACTCTTGTCTCCAGAATTTTCCTTTATTTTCAAAGTTTCGCTCCTTAAAAATACCGTCTAATGGGGATTTAACTGAAAAATAAAAGTTCGGAAGTTTTTGACAGCCTATTGAAAAAACACTATAGAATATGAGCCAAGCAAAAAGGTTTATGAGTATAAATCTCATGATGATCACTCCTTTCCCAAATAGTCTTTTATTTGCTTTTATTATAGTCGTTCTCTTCTATTTAGTCGCCTAATTTGCTTTTCTGATAAACAAACAGAAAGCTATTCTGTGGTAAAGAACAGCTTCCTGTTTTTTTAATCTCCTACATAAACGGCAAGTCCAAATCTCCTAAATCTCTAGCTGTCACTAGTCTTTCTTTTTCTTCTTCTGTAATATTAAGGAGAGAGGGGTTTAATAGAATCGCTTCATAACCGTGTTTGCCCACGCCTTCTTCAATCACTTCTTTCTTAATGCCTGTCATGACAATCAGGAGCTGAGTCGGCTTCTTATCTTTCAGGGTTTGATCAATCACATCTGTGAATAACATGATGATAGCCTCCCTTCTATTTTTTTACACCTATAGTATACCACATTTGTAAGCGATTAATAAGTAAAGTGACTTCAGATTATTTTAGCATTTAACTTTAATCATAGTTCATTGATGATATACTAAACATACTAAGTGAAAGGTGGTATTTTCTTGATTAATGTCCTGCTTCAATCCTTGCAGTTTCTACTGGTTATTTTTGTAGCTTATGCCTTTAAACGGGCCAACATTTTGCGTTCGACAGATGGCGTGGTTTTACAGAAAATCATTTTGAATCTGACTTTACCCGCGACCATAGTCATTGGATTTAATGGTGTCACTGTTGAACCTTTATTATTTATTATGATTTCTCTAGGCTTGCTTTCCAATATTATATTAATTACTTTTGGTGGATTGCTTTGGAGGAAGAAAGAGGCACCCTTAAAAGCCCTTATGATGTATAGCCAGGCCAGTTATAATATCGGAAATTTTACTATCCCCTTTGTTCAAGGTTTCTTTCCAGCAGCTATTCCTTATATCGGGAGTTTTGATATGGGAAATGCCTTGATGCTTTTTGGCGGGTCCCCAATGATTGTCGATAAGATGACACAGCAAGACCGCTCCAATGATAATTATCTGAAACGTGTGCTGCGGCTATTTCGGTCGCCGTCTTTTACGACTTATGTCATCATGTTTCTCTTAGCACTAGTAGGGATTGTTCTGCCCGAACCTGTGCTTTCTGTTTTTGAATTATTTGCTAGTGGAAATGCTTTTCTAGCCATGTTTATGGTCGGACTTTATTTGGAAATTCGAATGGATGCCATTTCTCTTCGACTAGTGAGACGCTTATTATTTACGCGCTATACTTTAGGCATTCTTGTAGCAGTTATCTTTTATTTCCTTTTACCACTGCCTCACTTGGTCAGACTGTCATTGGTCCTTGTCGCTTTAGCACCCATTGGTACGGTAGCTATAATTAATATGATCATCTACGGAAATGAGCGGTCTTTATCCAGCTTTTTGTCTTCTGTAAGTATAATCGTTTCTCTGATCTTAATGACAGTCGCTATGATGCTTATTTTATAAATAACAAATGCGGGTCTTCTCATTGTTTGCGCTTTCCTTTTGGGGTAAACTATGATTACTACTATGAAAGAGGGTTATAACATGAGTGACAGAATTCCACATTATACATTAAACGATGGATTGGTTGTTCCGGCAGTCGGTTTCGGCACAGATAAACAAAGAGGGGCAGAGGGAGTTCTCTCTATTAGACAAGCTTTAAATAATGGCTATCGTTTCTTAGACACGGCTTATGCTTATGAAAATGAAGCAACGGTTGGAAAGGCTTTGAAGGAAAGTGGACTGCCTAGGGAAGAGGTTCTGATTTCATCGAAACTTCCAGAAAAGTATCATGCTTATGATTTAGCCATACTCGCTATTCAAGAGTCTTTGTATCGAGCCAACTTAGATTACTATGACTTATATTTAATTCATTGGCCTGATCCAAGTCAGGATAGATATGTAGAAGCGTGGCAAGCTCTTATTGATGCTCAAAAATTCGGTCTGGTTCGTTCTATTGGCGTCTCTAATTTCCATCCTGATCAACTCCAAAGGCTAATAGATGAAACAGGTGTGGTTCCAAGCTTGAATCAGATTCAAACACACCCTTATTATATTCAGCAGGATTTAATTGATGCGAACAAAAAGCATTCTATTCTGACCCAATCCTGGAGTCCTCTGGGTGCAAGGATGGCAGATGATTTGTTAGAGAATGACTCTATCAAAGAAATGGCAGAGAAGTATTCTAAATCCATTGGTCAAGTAATTTTGCGCTGGCACGTTCAGCAAGGCTTCATGCCTATCCCACGTTCGACCAATCCGGGAAGACAAAAAGATAATATCTCTGTATTCGATTTTGAGTTAACATCTGAGGAAATGAACACCTTATCTTCTTTTGCTAAACCAGATGGCGATATATTCGGTTAACAGCTAGTAAACAAAAATCCCTCTTGCTTTTTGAATCTAAAAAGCAAGAGGGATTTTCTTATTTTTCTGGAATAATAATCGCACATAGAATGTAAACTAGTAAATTAGAAGGAATAAATAAAAAGAGTATTCTGACTAAAATAGGTGAGATGTCTAAAAATTCTGCCAATCCTCCACATACTCCCGCCAACATGCGATCCGTTCTGGAACGTCTCAATTTTCTGCCTTGCATGTGCCCGCCTCCTTTAATAGTTACGTTAAGTATACACTACATATGCGATAATTCTCTTCTATTTTCCCTTATATAATCCAAAAAAGTGGCAAAAGACAAATCATATTGTATACTCGATATACAGTATTAAATAGAAGGGACTGAACAGCTGCTTTTAGCAGCTTTTATTTATGGATATTTCATTATTTCTTGTGAGTGGTTTTGTTTTGATTCATTTTTTCTCGAAATATATTTCTCTACCTAAAGCTGTTCTACGGCAATTTATTTCTTTTTCTGCAGGAGTAGGAATAGCATATGTATTCATACTTTTATGGCCGCAAGTCGCTCATTCCCAATCCTTAGCAGAAGAAAACATAAACTGGCTTGAAGGACATTTTTTACAGAACTATCAAGCGTGAAAGCCCACGGTTTTAATCGTGGGATGAGAGCGTAAATGGAGATAAATGT
>NZ_BAAACW010000065.1:11872-12249 GCF_039521845.1 Alkalibacterium iburiense | reverse complement strand
GTTCACTGGACCGGAAGGTGTTAATGGTTTTATAACTGACGGGTGTGTCGCCCGTTAACCATTTCATCGGTATCGATTCTTCATTCATTCGTTCTATTTTACGACCTGAATAAGCCGAACGGCTGTAAGCAAACAGGCACATTTTTAACAACATGGCTGGATGAAAAGCCGGGCGTCCGGTATGCGACGTTTCTTCTAATAAAACTTCTGCAGGAATGGAATCAACGAAACGACTAATGAGCCGCGCTTCGTGATCAGTTGGAATAGTAAAATCTAATTGTAGTGTTAATGCGGTTTCCATTGTGGTATACTGTTGGTACATAACGAGCCCCTCCTTAGTTGTTGGTCGTACTTCAATTATAAGGTAAGGGGCTCGT
>NZ_BAAACW010000065.1:0-11827 GCF_039521845.1 Alkalibacterium iburiense | reverse complement strand
TTCCCAGTCCCATTATTTAGTCTATTTTGAACTTTCCAATACTCTCCTGAGCCATTTTAATGATTAAGGTAAATTTTTCATTTTGTTGAATATCAAAGATAGTATAGGCTTTTTCATAGGCATCTAACGCTTCAGTCAATTGATTTAACTTCTCTAAGCAGTACCCTTTGTAATAGAAGAAATCGCCTAAATAAGCGAGTGTTTGTTTATGAATAAGTAAATCCAACCCTTTAAAAACGATATCTAAACTTTCTTCATATTTCTTCTGTTCAATAAGCGCTTTGACATAATTCAGGAGCAAAGCGGCCTTCTTTTGGCAATCCATCCACTCCGCAAACGACACTATGCCTTCTCTATAGTATACTTCTGCCTTCTGGTATTCTTTTTTCTTTAAATAGATTAGTCCGATACTGTCTATAATTTCCAGCCTCAAATCCCCATCTTTCACATTCTTTTCCATTTCAACCAAATGCTCTAGCGCTTTATCCAGATCTCCATCTTGATAAGCATACAGCAAGCTTTTCACCCATTCAAAAAAAGTTTTATCTCCCCCCGAAGATTGTGCGATAACGGCTTCATTCGTATCAAGCAAGTAATGAACGGATTCATACTCTTTTCTTTTTAATTGTTGACGAATCAATTTAGTTAAAGTTGCATGTCTCGAATAAGGACTGCCTTCTAACTCTCCCCCGTAAAAGTAATACATCGAGACATCCAGTCTTTCAGCTACCTTTTCCATTAACTCTTTACTCGGTTTTACTTTCTTTTTTTCAATCCGACTAATCATGGCTTGTGTGCAAATCCCCGAAGCAAGCTCGGCCTGAGTCATGTGAATTTCTTTTCTCCTTTTCTTAATCTTCTCCCCTATGCGCATACCCTTTTTTCCTCTCATTATATTTTCATTATAACTACAATAGTATTAAGTTATTATACACAATCATATTAGTTATTACTATATCAAATATTGTTTTATCAACCTTTAAACAAAAAAAGACTAAAAGAACGACTCTTCTAGTCTTTAATAATTGTCTCATATTAATCTAATTTTTCAAGGGTGTGATGCGTATTTAATTCTTGAATTTCTCCCGTATCATAGTAGAGAATCCACTCAGAAATATTTGTGATGTAATCGCCCATTCGTTCTAAATACGTACTGACTAAAATATAGTCTGTCGCTCCTAAAACCAACTCCGAGTCTTTTCTCATTTCTTCAATACTGTCTCTTCTAATCTGATTGGCCAATTCATCAATTTCGTTATCGCGTTCTGCTATTTCTACCGCTTTTTTTGCATCATATTGAACATAAGCTTCGATAATGTCCTGACCCATGCGCATAATTTTATCTCCAGCTAAAGAGATTAAATCTTCTATGTCTTTTTTACGCTTGGTTCCTTTCACTCGAATCGTTGACTTTGAAATACTCACAGCGTGATCCCCGATTCTTTCCAAGTCAGCACATGCTTTCATTACTGTAATTATTTTTCTTAAATCTCCCGTAACAGGCTGCTGTAAGGCGATTAATTCAATACTTTCTTGTTCCAGTTGGTGCTCTATGGCATTGATTTTTTTATCTTCTTCAATGACTTTTTTAGCTAATTCTTTATCATGGGTGACAAAAGCCTTCACCGCTTTGTAAATAGCTTCATTGACTCGGTTTCCCATCTGCGAAAACGTTCTGTGCATTCTCTCAAGTTCTTCATCATACGCTCTTCTCATTCGTTTTCCTCCTACCTGTTCATTATTTAACCAAATCGTCCAGAAATATAATTTTCTGTTTCTTGCTCACTAGGGTTAGTAAAAATCTTTCTTGTGACATCTGATTCAATTATATGCCCATTTAAGAAAAAGGCTGTTCGGTCTGAAATTCTGGATGCCTGCTGCATGTTATGAGTCACCATGACTATGGTGTAGTCTTCTTTTAATTGAGAAACCAGTTCTTCTATTTTGGCCGTTGAAATAGGGTCCAAAGCACTTGTCGGCTCATCCATCAGTAATACTTCCGGTTCAACGGCTAGGGCACGTGCAATACAAATACGCTGTTGTTGCCCACCTGAAATAGATAAGGCATTTCTATCCAAGTGATCTTTCACTTCATCCCAAATAGCAGCCTGTTTTAAACTTCTTTCCACAATTTCATCTAATTCGTTTTTCTTTTTAATTCCATGCGTACGCGGTCCGTAAGCAATATTATCATAGATACTTTTTGGAAACGGGTTAGGCTGCTGGAATACCATTCCCACATTTTTTCTCAAATTGTTTAAGTCCGTTTTTTTACTGTAGATATCTTTCCCATCTAGTTCAACTGTTCCTTCGATCCGACAGTTTGGAACCAGGTCGTTCATTCGGTTAAGTGTTTTAATAAATGTCGATTTCCCACATCCAGATGGGCCGATAAAGGCAGTGATTTCATTTCGGTTAATATCCAAATCGACACCATGCAAGGCTCTGAAATCCCCATACCATAACTTTAAATCTTCTACCTTTATTTTTACTTGGGTAGCCACTATTATTTTCCTCCTTTAGATAAACGATTACTGATAAAAGTGGATAATCCGTTGATCAGTAATACAAACAATAATAAGACAACTGCTGTCGCATAGGCTTGGTCCACGTTATGGCCTTCGCCAGACAGAATATACATATGCAGAGATAAGGTTCTTCCTGAAGCCATCAGACTTTTTGGCAGTAAAGTGGCTGTTCCTAAAGTAAACATTAAAGCCGCTGTTTCACCTATGACTTTTCCTGTAGCTAAAATCACGCCTGATAAAATACCCGGCATAGCAACAGGCAGAACGACTGTAAATAACGTACGCAATTTCCCAGCACCCAATGCATAACTGGCTTGTCTGAGAGGCATACCTGTGGCTATCAGTGCTTCTTCTGTCGCACGTATAATAACTGGAAGAGTCATGATAGTCACTGTTAAAATACCTGCAAGTAAGGAAAACTGAAGGCCCAAAAAAATGACAAAAAACATCATTCCGAACAGTCCATAAATAATGGACGGAATACCGGCTAATGTATCAGTTGCCATACTAATCGCTCGGACCACTTTACTATCTTTGTTCGCATAATCTACGAGATAAAAACCTGTAAAAACACCAATTGGCGTTGCAATGAACAAGGTTCCAAATACAACATAAAGAGTGGTGATTAAAGCCGGCATCATCGATACGTTTTGAGTCGTATATTCCCATTCAAATAAAGAGGGAGTCAAGTACTGGACACCATTATACAAAATGTATATAACCAGGTAGGCTAATACACCAAAGGTAAAAATCGTCGACAAATAGACTAACCCTTTTATTATTTTGCTTCCCATTTTTACTTATCCCCCTTGTTCTTGACGTATAAAAAGACGCCGTTAATAACCATGACAAAGACGAATAAAACGACACCTGTAGCAACTAATGCATCGCGGTGTTGACCTGAAGCATAGGCCATCTCCATTACGATATTGGTTGTCAGAGTACGTACGCCTTTCGTTAATCCTTGGGGCATGATAGGCTGATTTCCGGCAACCATAACGACTGCCATTGTTTCACCAATAGCTCGTCCCACACCTAGGACAATACTGGAAAAAATACCTGATTTAGCTGCTGGAACTAATACAAAAAAGATACTTCTTTCCGGACTTGCACCTAGGGCCACGCTGCCTGAATAATAGGACCTCGGAACGGATCTTATAGCTGATTCCGATAGGGAAATCACAGTAGGTAAAATCATAATTCCAAGAAGCAGTATAGCTGCCAGCATACTGTTTCCTGCCCCGCCAAATGTATCTCGTACCCAAGGAACAATAATACGCAAGGCAAAAAATCCGTATATTATAGAGGGAATACCGGCCATTAAGTTTACAGCTGGTTTCAGAAATTTATATAATTTGGGCGGACAAAACTCTGCCATGAAAATAGCAGTCAGTACACCTACTGGCACACCAATAATAACAGCGCCCACTGTTACTAAAATGGAACCAATGATCATGGGGAAAATGCCAAAGGTTGTTCGATTCCAAGTCGTTCCGAAAATGAAATCAAATACTCCGTAATCAATCATCATTGGCAATCCATTAGAAAATATGAATACAACAATAACAATTAATGAGAGTATCGATGTGATAGCTGCGAGTAGAAATACACCGTGCATCACTTTTTCTTTGATATCACTCATATAAGCCTTCCTTTCAAGTCTTTCTAATCAGAGATAAGGGGCAAAGAATCATCCATCATCTTCTCTGCCCCGTACCCGATTATTTAGTTAGCACATCTATGTTTGGTGAATTAATCTAAGATTTCATCCCAAGTACTGACATTTCCACTAAAGATATCTGCGACTTGATCGACAGATAATGATTCAAGTGGATTGCTTGGGTGAACAATGACTGAAATGCCATCTAAAGCAACAGGCATAACTTCTGTTACTTGACTGGTTTCCTCATCATCCAAGTCGCGTGAAGCCATACCAATATCAGTTGTTCCTTCAATAGCAGCTGTTACTCCTGCACCTGACCCAGTTGAGTGAACAGATATTTGAACATCCGGATGAATCTCACTGTACGCCTCAGCTAAGGCCTCAACTACTGGATAAACGGAAGTCGATCCATTGATGTCAATTGTACCTGAAAGCTCAAGGTCGCTTCCCTCATATGCTGGAGCTTCAGTATCTGCTTGAATGTAACCTACTTCTTCTACTATTTCTTGTCCTTCAGCCGTAAACATGAAATCCCAGAAATCTTGAGCTTGTTCACTTAGGTCTTCTCCGACAATAACGTTAAAGTTACGTGCAATGCTGTAGTCCCCTGATAAAATATTTTCAGCTGTTGCATCTACTCCGTCAATTTGAACAGGTTTAATGTCATCATTTAAAGCTCCAACAGATGTGTAAGCAATAGCATACTGGTCATCTGCAACTGTTGTGTTAACAGCATTCGTTCCTTGTTGAGCTGTCGCAGCCGGATCAATTAAATCGTTGTCTCCATCAGTTAGTCCAACCATTTCTGCAAACGCATCGCGTGTTCCAGATCCTACTTCACGTGTCACGAGATGAAGTGTGCTCGATGTATCGAAATCAGATGAATCTGAATTATCTTCAGATGTATCAGTTGCCGTGTCGTCTCCAGTGTCAGTTTCTGCATCGTCTCCGTTGTCAGCTCCACAAGCCATTAATGTAGCAGATACTCCTAAAATTGTTCCCCATTTAAATAATTTTTTCACAGTTATTCTCCTTCTAAATAAGTTATAGACATCTCCTGTCTTCATTACTTACTATAGAGCAGCTTTATTAGAACACTATATATTTTCCGTTTGTTTTATGTAAAGGAATGTAAAATTAATGTAAATCCATCTGTGAAAACGTATTAAAACAGCCTTTATTTGTTATGGTCAAAAAAATACCAACAGCTTTAGTCGCCATTGGTATTGTTTATCTGTTTGAAGGGAAGCCAAACGGTAAAATCAGATCCCTTTTTCACTTCGCTTTTTAACGTAATTCTTCCATTATTATTTTCCAAAATCCATTTCACAATAGATAATCCTAAACCAGTCCCGCCCACATTCCGGCTTCGCGCTTTATCCACTCGGTAAAAACGCTCAAAGATACGGCTTTGTTGATCTTTAGGAATACCGACTCCGTTATCTTTAACAGAAATCACAGCTTCATGTCCAATCTGTCTAACATACACAGTGACTTCTCCTCCATCATGCGTATAGGAAACAGCATTGGCAATTAAATTGAGTAACACTTGTTTCAACTGATCCCGATCAATCTCGATTTCAAGAGGTTCCGGTTCTTTTACTTTAAACTGAATCTTTCTCAGCTCTATTTTTTGAAGCAGAATGGTTTTTATCTCTTCAATCACTTCTGTTACTCGTACCCTTTCAGCCGCACTCGTTATTTTTCTCTGTTCCAGTTTAGATAACTGTAAAATATCCTGTACCATTGTATCCAGACGACTGGATTCATTGTAAATAATAGTTAAAAACTCCACTAAAACTTCTTCATCTTCTAAAGCTCCGTCTAAAAGTGTTTCAGCAAAACCTTTAACGGCTGTTATCGGTGTGCGCAATTCGTGAGAAACATTTGCTACAAAATCTGTTCTTACCTTTTCTAGCCTTCTGATTTCAGTAATATCGTAAAGCAACACAATGTAATTAATTGGCAGGTCTGTTTGTCCAAAAATAGGAACGACGTTCACATCTATTATTCTTTCTTCTGGAAAGTATAAGGTGACTTCTTTATTTTGAAGTTTTTTCTTCTTAAAGGCTTTTTCTATTAATTCCACAAGCCCTGCACTATAAATCCCTTCGTTGTACGTTCTGCCTATGTTTCCATAAAGGTTTTCTCCCAGTATTTCATTCATGGCTGGATTGACCATGTCTATTTTACGTTCATTATCGACCACCATAACGCCGATAACTAAATGGTTAATCAACTCTCGTAACTGGGTCTCATTTTCTTCAATCTCTTGTACTTGATAATCCAAACTAGTCGCCAGCTCATTTATCGTGCGCCCGAGTTCATCAATCTCCTTATAAGAATTCCCTTTGTATTTTGCTGTATAATCCTTTAAGGATAACTTTTCTGCCACCTGTTTGATATGTCCGAGCGGTTGTGTGATTTGTTTTGTCCAATACTGCGTGAACAGTAACGAGACAATAATGGCTATACCCATGAAAGCAGCTAAAGCCAACATCGTCTGGTTGGTCACACCCACCATTTCTTCTATGCTTTTAGATAAGCGTATAAAGCCGAGCTCTTCTCCATTACTATCCTCTAAATAGGTCGCTGTATAATAGAGGACTTCCCCTGTGCTCTCACTTTCTCTATCATAAACCCCAACCTGTTCTCCGCTTATCACTTGCTGAATTTCCGGGCGATCGATGTGATTCTCTAATGTACTAGCATCTGCGTGAGAATCATATAGGACCTCTCCTGTTAAAGAAACCAAAGTAATTCTTTCGGATATAATTTCAGCTGTATCAGAAAGAGAATCAATCAGGTCATCCGGTTCATCCACTCTCTCGTCCAGTTGACTCGACAAGGTCAGCAATTGAGCTTGCAAATCTTCACCTTGCTGTTCCAGAGTCTGACTTTCTAAAATAGAAGAAATTAAAAAGAGAAATAACAAGGTAAACAGAATAAGAAATAAAGACAAGAGGGAGAGGATCTTTATTCTTAATTGCTTCATTTGGGATCCTCTAATTTATATCCAAACCCACGAGCCGTTTTAATGTATTGCGGTTCTTTAGGGTTGTCTTCAATTTTTTCACGTAAATGACTAATGTGTACATCAACAATGCGTGTTTCACCAGAAAAATCAAAATCCCAGACGGCTAGTAAGAGTTGTTCTCGGCTTAATATACGGTTACTGTGTTTAGACAAATATAGTAGAAGTTCAAATTCCTTAGGAGTGAAATCTACTTTTTCTCCTCTTACAAAGACTTCGTATTTCTCAGGATAAATTTGAACGTCTCCGAAAACAATTTCTGATTCTTTTTCCTCTTCTAGCTTCGACGGTTGTTTCTCTAATCGTCTGAAAATAGCTTTCATTCGAGCCAACACTTCTCTTGGGCTGAAAGGTTTAGTGATATAGTCATCTGCACCAATTTCTAATCCGACAATTTTATCAATTTCCGAATCCTTAGCTGTCAGCATAATAACGGGTGTGTCCACTTTTTCCTGTCGCAATTCCCTACACACGTCCATTCCATCTTTGGAAGGCAACATGATATCTAACAGGATAATGGAGTAAGTATTTTCTTTCGCCATGTCAAAGCCTTCTTGTCCATCCATAGCTACATCCACTTCATATCCTTCTTTTTCTAAATTGTACTGAAGTAACTTTACAATCGACAACTCATCTTCTACCATTAGTACTTTTTTCATAAAATCCTTCCTCATCTCCATTATTTTGTCAGCTGCTCTTTACACACTTATCATAAGCATTACTGATTTTGAAAACAATCCCTTCTTTTCAAAATTAGTTTACCAGAAATAAAATAAAAGTCTCGGATGGGCGGACAATTTATAATTATACAAAAAAGCATTGGTATCAAACCAATGCTTTTCTTCTTCTTTAATTTTTAACTTTTTGAATATCTCCCTGCTCAACATACACCATTAAAATGGAAATATCTGCAGGATTCACTCCACTAATTCGGCTGGCTTGAGCAATCGTAGCCGGTTGTATTTTAATCAGCTTTTCTCTCGCTTCCGTTGCCAGACTATTAATCGCATTGTAATCGATGCCTTCTGGAATCCGTTTGTTTTCCATCCGTTTCAATTTGTCTGCTTTTCGAATAGCTTTGTTTATATAGCCTTCATATTTTATAAAAATCTCTACTTGTTCTTTCGCTTCTTTAGATAATTCTTCTTCCGGAGCAGTGAATTTAACTATATCATTATATTTAACATACGGTCTTTTCATGAAGTCGTAGGCAAGCATCCCATCTTTCAATGGTTTTTCGCCTTTTTCTTCTAAATAGTCCGCTACTTCTTTTGGTTTCAAACGAATCGTTTTTAAGCGTTCCAATTCTTTTTCAACTGCTTCTTTTTTATCCAAGAATGCCTGGTATCTTTCTTCAGAAAGCAAGCCTAGTTCGTATCCTATTTTACTTAAACGGAAATCCGCATTATCATGGCGCAGTAAGAGACGGTATTCTGCTCGTGAAGTCAGTAAACGATAGGGTTCATTCGTCCCTTTTGTCACTAAATCATCGATCATAACCCCAATATAGGCTTCATCGCGTTTTAAAACGAGTGGTTCTTCGCCTTGGATTAAACGCGCAGCGTTGATACCAGCCATTAAGCCTTGGCCACCTGCTTCTTCATATCCTGACGTTCCGTTCATTTGACCAGCAGTAAACAAACCGTCAACCAGTTTAGTTTCTAAAGAGGGGCGCAATTGATACGGTTTAACCACATCATACTCGATGGCATAACCGGTACGCATCATTTTAGCGTTCTCCATCCCTTCAATGGTTTGAAGAACAGCTAATTGTACATCTTCTGGTAAAGAAGAGGATAAACCTTGTACATAAATTTCATCGGTGTCTTTTCCTTCTGGTTCCAAGAATATCTGGTGACGCGGTTTATCACTAAAGCGAACGACTTTATCCTCAATAGAAGGACAGTAACGTGCGCCGACTCCTTCAACAATCCCTGTAAACATAGGTGCCCGGTGCAGATTTTCACGGATAATATCATGGGACTGACCGTTTGTATATGTTAAGAAACAAGACACTTGTTCTTCTAGATACGCTTCATCAGGTGTTTCAAAACTGAAGTGATGCGGTTCAACGTCACCTGGCTGCTCTTCTGTTACAGAGTAGTCAATTGAATTTTTATGCACTCTAGGAGGTGTACCTGTTTTGAAACGATCTAATTCAAAACCTAATTTCAATAAGTTTTCGGATAATTTAATACTAGGCAACGTATTATTCGGGCCAGAAGAATATTTTAATTCTCCCACAATAATTTCACCCCGTGAAGACGTCCCTGCCGTTAGTATCACTGCTTTGGCGCGGTAAATCGCTCCAGTATGAGAAACAACACCTTGTATTGTATTGTCTTCTACTAATAGCTCTTCAATGATTCCTTGTTTTAAATCTAAGTTTTCAGTTGCTTCCAAAGTTTTTTTCATTTCATTCGAATACATGTATTTATCAGCTTGTGCTCTAAGAGCTCGTACAGCGGGGCCCTTTGCCGTATTTAACATACGCATTTGAATATAGGTTTTGTCTATATTCCGTCCCATTTCTCCACCTAAAGCATCGATTTCACGTACGACGATTCCTTTTGCAGGTCCGCCAATAGATGGGTTACATGGCATATGGGCAACCATGTCTAAATTTATCGTAACAAGTAGTGTGCTGGCTCCCATTCTGGCAGAAGCTAAAGCCGCTTCTGACCCGGCATGTCCGGCACCTACTACAATAACATCATAATTTCCAGCTTCATATGTTTGCATAGCGTGTTCCTTTCTCATTTTAATTTCGTTTCGGGTATCCTAATTATTTTCCTAAACAGAACTGGCTGAATAATTGAGTAATTAGTTCGTCTTGGACACTTTCTCCAGTGATTTCTCCCAATAAGTCCCATGCTCTTGTCATATCGATTTGGACTAGATCAACGGGCATCCCTGTTTCAATTCCTTCTATAACATCGTCAAAAGCTTCAATCGTCTCATGTAGTAAAGCAATATGTCTGACATTCGACACATACGTGGCGTCTTTTTCGCCTGTGTTTCCGGCAAAAAATAGTTCCGCAATTTTTGCTTCGAGTTCATCTAATCCTTTTTGCGTCACAATCGATGTCTGGACAATGCTCTCTGGATCAACTTTTTCTTTTAAATCATCTAGATTTAATTGATTTTCCAAATCTGTTTTATTGAAAATAATTAATCGGTGGTGTTCTTCTGTCGCTTCCAGCAATAACTCATCTTCTGGAGTTAAAGGCTCACTTTGATTTAAAACAAGTAGAATTAAATCTGCTTCACTCAAAGCTTTTCGGCTTCGCTCAACTCCAATCCGTTCAACAATATCTTCTGTCTCACGAATTCCAGCAGTATCAATCAATCGAAGAGGCACACCTTTCACACTGACGTATTCTTCAATCACATCACGTGTGGTCCCCGCAATATCTGTCACAATAGCCTTATCTTCTTTTAATAGAACATTCAATAAACTCGACTTTCCAACATTTGGGCGGCCAATAATCGCTGTGGCTAGACCTTCTCTTAATATTTTTCCGTGACTCGCTGTTTCAAGCAAGGCTTCCACTTGATTCTTGACTTGTTCAGCTTTTTCGATTAATAACTGAGAAGTCATTTCTTCTACATCATCGTATTCCGGGTAATCAATGTTTACTTCTACTTGTGCTAATGTATTTAAAATGTCCTGACGCAAGTTTTTTATTAAACGCGATAGATTCCCGTCTAATTGGGTGACAGCCATATGCATCGCCTTGTCTGTCTTCGCTCGAATGACGTCCATAACAGCTTCTGCCTGGGATAAATCAATTCGTCCATTTAAAAAGGCGCGTTTGGTAAATTCTCCCGGTTCGGCTAATCGTGCGCCATTTTGCAACACGGTTTCTAGTACTTTATTGACTGAAACAATGCCGCCATGGGTATTGATTTCTACAATATCTTCTCTCGTATAGGTTTTAGGTTCTTTCATAATGGTTACCATGACTTCATCTACCGGAGTATCCGTTTTAGGATTAACAATATGCCCGTAGTGAATGGTGTGTGACGGTTGATCGGCTAATTTTTTAGATCCTAATCGGTAAACACGGTCTGCAATCTCTAACGCTTCATCCCCACTGATTCGGACAATGCCAATCCCGCCCTCTCCAGGTGGGGTAGAAATTGCTGCAATGGTATCAAATTCAATGGCCACTTTTACTTTCCCCCTCATTTTTTTCACAAAAAAAAGCGCCTGGTCCACTCCAAAAAAGTATACATTTCTGCTACAGTCTGGGGCGGAATAGCACTTTCACTACTAATTCCTGTATTTATAACTCTATTTTTTGTTTCAACATGGTAAATAATATAAGTTATCCGTATAAAAGTCAACCTTTTTAACTTATTTTTAATAAGTGTTTTGTGAACAATTCGTTACAATGAAGGACTTTCCGACTCATTATAACCGGATAAATTTATTAATTTATAAAGAGAGCCTTTTCATTAAAGATATGATAAACTTATGTGTAAAATAACGTGTGTGTTTACAACGGGAGATGACAACATGTATAAGATAAAAAACAATATGATTGCTTCGCAATCTAAGCCATGACAGAAAAGAGAGAGTATCCTATAATTAACATA
>NZ_BAAACW010000064.1:0-10741 GCF_039521845.1 Alkalibacterium iburiense | reverse complement strand
ATAGGCTGGAAGTGGAAGCATAGTGATATGTGGAGCGGACCAGTACTAATCGGTCGAGGACTTAACCACGCAAGAGGGTTAAGGGTAAAGATGTGGTGTTGTTTCGAGTTATTAATCAACTGTCTAGTTTTGAGAGAACGGAGTTCTTTCATAGTAATAAGAAAAGAGTCACTGTGCGGTGACGATGGCGGGAAGGATCCACCTGTTTCCATTCCGAACACAGCCGTTAAGCTTCCCAGCGCCGAGGATAGTGAGGGGTTTCCCCTTGTGAAAGCAGGACGTTGCCGCGCAGCTCTTTTTTTGTTTTATAAATGAATAAGGGGACTTAGCTCAGTTGGGAGAGCATCTGCCTTACAAGCAGAGGGTCAGCGGTTCGAGCCCGTTAGTCCCCATTATTATACCGAGCCATTAGCTCAGTCGGTAGAGCATTTGACTTTTAATCAAAGGGTCGCAGGTTCGATTCCTGCATGGCTCATTTTTTTCTTCATAAAGTGAGATACTATCTTACAAATGCGTCCTTAGCTCAATTGGATAGAGCACCTGACTTCGGATCAGGCGGTTGAGGGTTCAAATCCTTTAGGGCGCGTTACTTTTTAAAATGAATGGTGGTGGCTTTCAGTATTTAACTGAAGCGACCTTTTTTTGTATTTTAAAAAGTCCATTAGAGGTGTCCTCTTACTTTAACTTTGTTCTTATTACTGGTATAATTGTTAATAGTCAAGAATAGTCAGACTTATACTCGGTTCCTTAATTAATGAAGTAAAGGAGGATACTGAAAGAATACTTGAAAAGTACAGACAAAAAAGTTAGAATCATTTTTCAAGCATTCATCTTTCAGTTATGTTATAAATGAATAATCAAAATATGACTGATATTATTGAAGCTTATTTAAAAGACGTATTGCATAAAAAAGAACAGATAGAAATAAGACGAAGTGAAATAGCGAAGTTATTTGATTGTGTGCCATCACAGATTAATTATGTGATCAATACTCGATTCACCATACAAAATGGATATATAGTAGAGAGTAAGCGTGGTGGCGGTGGCTATATACGTATAATGAAAGTTCAAGTGTTAGACGAAATGGATAGACTAGATTCAATGATTGAAATAATTGGAAAGTCTATTTCAGAAAGAGATTCACGCTCAGTTGTGCAGAATTTATACGAAAACGACATTATAAGTAAGCGAGAGGCCAAGCTTATGTTAGTGGCTATGGATCAGTCTCTTTATACAGGAGATAAATTTACAGACAATCGCTTGCGAGCTAACTTATTGAAAAATATGTTGGCTAATTTGCGATATGAAATGCCCAAAAAAAGAAAGGCGGACTAAAATATGAATGAACTATTTACAAATAGGGCCAAAAGAGCTCTACTGATTGCTCAAAAGGAAGCCAAAATGTTCCGCCATCGTTCAGTTGGTACAGAGCATTTGTTGTTAGGTTTAGTTATGGAAGAAGATGGAATTGCTGGAACAACTCTTAGAGAACTAAATATTACCGAAGATGACATTAGAGAAGAGATTGAACATTTCTCTAGTTACGGACCCGGGAGTGCTATTGCGGAAAGTACAGTTCTTCCTTATTCTCCTAGAGCTAGACAGACCATTAAATATGCGACAGATGAAGCAAGAAGAATGAAGCGCCCACAAGTTGGAACAGAGCATTTACTGTTAGGCTTATTACGCGACCAAGAAGTCTTATCTGCAAAAATATTAAATAATTTAGATGTGAATTTAGCTAAAGCTAGACAATTAGTTCTGAAAAAATTAGGCACTCAAGAAAAAAATGCGAAAAACAAATTAGCAGGAAGACGCTCGTCTAGACCTACTCAAGCAACTGCTGGTGGAACGCCTACTCTTGATTCTTTAGCGCGTGATTTAACTCAGCAAGCTAGAGAAAACAAGTTGGATCCTATAGTAGGAAGAAGCAAAGAAGTCAGACGAATTATTCAAGTCTTAAGTAGACGAACAAAAAATAATCCAGTTTTAGTCGGTGAGCCTGGTGTTGGTAAAACGGCTATTGCAGAAGGATTGGCTCAAAAAATTATTGCAGGAGAAGTACCTCCAGTGCTACAAAATAAACGACTCATGACATTGGATATGGGTTCACTAGTAGCGGGAACGAAGTACCGTGGTGAATTTGAAGAGCGCATGAAAAAGATTATTGATGAAATTTACAATGATGGCGAAGTGATTCTGTTCATTGATGAATTGCATACGCTTATTGGTGCAGGAGGAGCAGAAGGGGCCATTGATGCGTCTAATATCCTCAAACCGGCTTTAGCTCGCGGAGAACTTCAGACGATTGGAGCCACAACGCTAGATGAATACCAGAAGCACATTGAAAAAGATGCGGCATTAGAGAGAAGATTTGCGTCTATTCATGTCGATCCTCCTACAGAGATGGAAGCTGAAGAAATACTCTTTGGACTCAGAGAGCGTTATGAAGATCACCATGGAGTGAAAATATTAGATGAAGCTATCCGCGCAGCGGTTCATTTCTCCACACGTTACATCACTTCTCGTCAATTACCTGATAAAGCCATTGACTTAATGGACGAATCAGCGTCTAAAGTCAGAATGGATGTCAGTGATTCGCCTACTCCGTTATCCAAAGCAACGGAAGCTCTGGAAGATTACATTGCTAGAAAAGAAGAAGCCATTCAATCTCAAGACTTTGAACGGGCAGCTTTGATTAGAGAAAAAGAAATGCGCCAAAGAAAGAAACTAGAAAAGATTATTAAGCAAGAAAATGCTGGTGAAGTGGAACAATTAGAAGTGTCAGCGAGTGATATCACAGAAGTCGTCTCTCAGTGGACAGGTATTCCAGTGAATCAGATGGAAGAAAAAGAAAGTCAACGGTTGCTTAATCTAGAGAAAGTCCTTCATGAACGTGTAGTTGGACAGGATGAGGCTGTTGTAGCTGTTTCTAAAGCTATCAGAAGAGCTAGAAGTGGATTGAAAGATCCCAACCGTCCGATTGGTTCCTTTATGTTCTTAGGACCAACAGGAGTAGGTAAAACTGAATTAGCCAAAGCGTTAGCTGAAGCCATGTTTGGTGACGACGATGCACTGATTCGGGTTGATATGTCTGAATATATGGAAAAATACAGTACCAGTCGTTTAGTTGGGTCTCCTCCAGGTTATGTGGGATACGATGAAGGGGGACAATTAACTGAAAAAATCCGTCAGAAACCTTATTCCGTTATTTTACTAGATGAAGTGGAGAAAGCTCACCCAGATGTCTTTAATATACTTCTTCAAGTACTAGATGATGGACAATTAACTGATGGTAAAGGACGAAAAGTGGACTTCAAAAATACGATTCTGATTATGACGTCTAACTTAGGTGCAACTGCCTTAAGAGATGAAAAATCTGTTGGATTCGGAGCTGTGGATAAGAGATTTGATCACAGTGCAATGGAAAAACGAATCAGAGAAGAACTGAAAAATGCCTTTAGACCAGAGTTCTTAAATCGTGTAGATGATACCATTGTCTTCCATTCTCTAGAGAAAGAACAATTACGTGAAATTGTTAAGTTGTTGACACGTAATATCGTTCAAAGAATGGACGAATTAGGAATTGAATTGAAAATTACAGCCGCTGCCATGGATGTTATTGCAGAAGAAGGATTCGATCCAGAATACGGTGCAAGACCACTGAAACGAGCCATCCAAAATAAAATGGAAGACCGTTTGAGTGAATCACTATTAGCCGGAGAAATTAGTTTAGGTGATAGAGTGACCTTAGGGGCTTCTAAAGGCGCTATTACGTTAAAAGTAAGAGAATCCAAAAAAAATAACAATAAAGAAGCTGTAGCAAGTAAATAAAACCAAAGAAAACAGGAGATAGGCTGATAGCGCATCTCCTGTTTTTTTGTATAGAAAAATAGACTGTAGATCTGAAGACGGTCTATCACTTTATTTGAAATATATGGAGAACAAGGCATATTTTTGGTATAAATACACTCTTTTTGTTACGATGAGGGTAACAAAAATAAGAAAGGGTTGATAGAGATAATGAATAGAATGGATGATACACATAAAAGTATTTTGCTAGGCGTAGGGGTTGCTTTTCTCGTTGGAATTGTAACATTTTTATTCTCAACAGACACAGCGCAAAAGAAAACAAAAAAGGTGATGAGAAAACATAAAGCCAAAAAATACATCAACAAGTTACCCGGCAATAAAAGCAAAACAAGAAAGTTTTTAGACAAATTATCCGATGAAGACTTGAGAGACTTGGTTGGAGCCGGAGATATGGTAGATGATATTGGCGATAAATTCTCTCATATGGGTTCTGACTTGAAAGATTATGTACACGATAAATCAAAAGATACTAAAAAATTTATGAAGAAAATGAAATAAAAAAGAGAACTTTTGAGGGTCTGAATCATCTGACCTTCAAAAGTTCTTTTATAATATCAGTAAATAACAGAGTAGGAGTTCATTCATGTTTTTCAATGAAAGACCCGTGGTTTCATTAAAACGGTCCATCCTGTATTGAAGGGTATTACGATGAACAAACAGATTTTTAGCAGCGACACTCACGTTACCTTGACTTTCCCACAAGGCCACAACCAATTCTTTCCAATCCTCTTGATTTTCAATTTGTTTCTTAAGCTCCTTCATAATGGAGCTACCTGCGACAGCTTCTTTAGTAAAGTAGCGGAGAGCGACATCAGGTAAAGCATTGATGCGATCATTTAAATGCGTGACTTCTTGTTGGAATATGGCCTGTTCTTCTTTAAGAATACTTTTTAAATGAGAGTCAGGCTGCCAATAGTGTCCTATATAGGCATTGGTACGAATCGAGAAGTCATCTTCTAATGTTTTTATCGTTCCCGTAATTTCTTCTCTCGATAGAGAAGGGGCAGAATTATCCTGGACGACAAAACACATATCACTTGTCACAAAGAAAACGTCCAAAACAGGATCAAAGAGGTGAATAATTGAATCAATCCAGATGGAATAATCAAACTGATCATCCATTTTTTCTAAATAAAGTTGGATTAAGCGAACCGAACGGGTTGTTTGCGGAGGCAGCTCTTTATTGCCTTCTAGATACTGAAACCAATCCGAACGAGAAACGGGAAAAGATGTGGGCTGGACTTCCTCTTTTAACAGATTGAGCAGATGCCATTCTTTATCATTCAATTTGTCTGTCGGAATATGAATCCATTTATTTTTGTAAGGTATACGAAAAGTATCGCTTTCTAAAAAAGGATAGTCAGATAGCTGGGCATCAGGGTATAGCTGTTTAATTTTGGAAAAATTCAAACTAAATCCTCCTCACGTTCATTACACCTATTTTACCACTGTTTATGTGAATAATAAACTAAGGTATAATGAATAAAAAGCGAACACTGGAGCGATAGCATGAAAGAATTTTCGATAGAAGAAATCAACCATTATATGAACGAAGCGATTCAAGAAGCCAAAAAAGCAGAAGCTATAGGGGAGGTCCCCATTGGAGCAGTCCTAGTCAAAGAGAAAGAAATTATAGGTAGGGGCCATAATCAAAGAGAAAGTTCCCAACTAGCAGCTTCACATGCTGAAATGCTGGCGATTGAAGAAGCCAACAAAAAAATAAAGAATTGGCGTCTAGAAGAGTGCCACTTATTTGTAACTTTAGAACCGTGTGTCATGTGTAGTGGAGCGATTGTATTATCCCGATTGAAAAGTGTGTATTATGGAGCAGCCGATCCAAAAGGCGGGGCGGTCAGAACCTTGATGACTGTTCTGGAGGATGACCGTTTAAACCATCAATGCGAGGTTTACCCCGGAGTACTTGAAGAAGAGTGTGCGGAATTATTAACCTCTTTTTTCAGGACATTGAGAGAAAAGAAAAAAGCTCAAAAGAAAAAAGAAAAAAACGAGTAACTTTCCTAATCGAAAGCTACTCGTTTGATTAATTGTTGGACAGTTTATTATCTTTTTCTACCATTTTATCAACGGCTTGAATTAAAGAACCAGAAAAACCTGACTGCATAAGGTTTAGAATAGCCTCGACCGTAATTCCTCCTGGAGAAGAGACTTGATCGATTAAGTCCCAAGGCGATGTAGCTGATTCGTGAACCGTTTTTCCACTGCCTAAAACGGCTTGAGCGGCGATTTTAGTGGCTGTATCTTTAGACATTCCGTACTTGACCGCAGAACGAGCGAGAGTATCAATCATTAAAAACACAATGGCTGGAGAACTGCCTGCTAAGGCGATGAAGACGCTCAGTTGCTCTTCAGGTATAAAGACCACTTCCCCTATAGCAGAAAAAAGTGTCTCGACTACTTCTTTTTGCCTGGAGTCCACTTCCTTATTTTCAACAATAGCTGTCATAGAGGCTTGCACTTGGGCATTCAAATTAGGCATCACGCGAAAGTACTGATTTTTTGAAAGATGTTCTTCCAGCTTTGTGCTAGTTACACCTGCTGCAACAGAAATGACAAGTTTTTCTTTAGGGATTGTTAGAGGTTGAAGCACTTCATCAAACTGATGGGGTTTCATAGCCAGAATGATGACATCAGCTGAATCAATTACAGCTTGATTCGACTCTACTCCTGTTATTCCCCATTCTTTTTCTGTTTTTTGCCGGCTCTCTTTTGTCCGAGTAGAAAAGAAGACTCTTTCTTTTTGAGTGACTTCTTCATTAATTAGTCCATTAGCTATGGTCTTAGCCATGTTTCCAAAACCTATAAAGCCTATATTCATCATTCTCATCCTTTACGAAACGTTTCCTTTAGTTTAGCATAAGTAGTAGGAGAATAAGAAGGAGGAAAAAAATATGAGTCACCTCAAGAAGTTTTCTGTCAAAACATCAGCTAAACAAGAATTTGTTATGATTGATCACTATTTAGAAGAAGCGTTGGAAGAAAGTGGTGTAAAAGACGGCATCATGGTCGTCTATTGCCCACATACGACAGCCGCCATAACAATCAATGAGAATGCTGACCCCGATGTCAGAGTAGACTTGAAAAAAGGTCTGGATGACACTTTCCCCAATCATGATTATTATGTCCATATGGAAGGAAACTCTGACGGACACATGAAATCATCCGTTGTCGGAGCGAGTGAAACGCTCATTATTCATGAAGGGAAACTCATTCTTGGGACTTGGCAGAGTGTGTATTTTGCAGAATTCGATGGACCAAGAAATCGAACGCTCTATGTAAAAATAATAGAAGGTTAAAGAGACACCCCCTTGTTCATCCAGACTAGGGGGTGTCATACTTTTTTCAATGTCACTTACTTATAGTGTTCATCTAAAAATTCAGACACATCTTTCCGAGAATGCAAAGAATGTTTTTTCTTTAACTGATTTATTGGAAAAGTAATGAAATAACCAACAACTAAAAGACTAATAGGGAAGTATATGTATTCAAAATGTCGGTGAGATGTTAAAAAATATACAGTCAAAAAAGACCCTATCCATACCAGTGTGAATCTAAAAAATAGCAGTCTGTTGAAGACCACACGTTCTTTATTTTTTTGGATAACTTTCTTTTCTGCGTCTTCCTCATTTTGTTGAGATTCAGAAGCCATATTTACATTGAGGGAGTCATCCGTATCTTTTTCAAGTGTGTTTATCAGGGAATCGACTGTTACATCACACATATGACAGATTGAAACAATGAAATCCATACTGGGAATAGATTTGTCATTTTCCCAATTAGAGATTGTCTGACGACTAACAAATAATCTGTCCGCAAATTCTTGTTGAGTTAACTTTTTTTCTTTTCTTAACTGTTTTAATTTTTTTCCTAATGTCATCTTTCTATGCCTCATTCTTTTTCTTTATTCAGAGCGACTGACTTGCAAGTATTGTACTAAATCTGGTGGAGGCAAGCAAATGGCTGCCAATGATGGGATGTAAACGACTTTTGACATCATTTGAAAGGAAAGTGTGCTACGTTTATGAAAGTAAAAAGGAAAAGAGGTTAAATACATGGACGACAGTAAAGGAATTATCATTAGACATTTACTCCTAGTCACACTAGGAGTAGTGGCAACATTTTTTTACTAGTAGCATGGCCAGAAGGCTCGGATAGACATACTATTTTATCATTTTTTATCGGAGGAGGGTTGGGCTTTACACAAAGTAAGAGTGTCTTAAAAATGGATATTCTGTTGAAGTATAGTTTAGTGATTATTTTTTTCTTATTCTGGTACTTCTTTATACCGAATCCGTTAATGAGTATCTTATTTCTTCTTGGAGCACTCACTGGACTGTGTTTGAAAAGAGAAATTAAAGAAAATAGTAAATAAATGGAATAGCTATAGAGATAGATTAGTATTCTCTTTTTTTAGTAAATAATAACTATAAGTGGGGCTATATAAGTCATTTATTCCTAATCGTGTGAACAAATAGTGAAAAATAGTTCTGAAGCCCGATGACAATCTCATTTATTTGGAGTAAACTGACGATAGTTACATATAAGGAGATATTAAGAGAAGGAGATGAATTATGTTAGAAGTTAAAGATATACGGAAAACCTTCGGTGATTTAACTGCAGTGGATGACGTTAATTTTACGATTAAACCAGGAGAAATAATGGGATTAATCGGACAAAACGGTGCAGGAAAAACGACAACTTTCCGGATTATACTAGATTTACTAACGGCGGATACAGGCGATGTGCTTTGGAAAGGGCAATACATAAACAAAAAGGTGTTAAACAGTATTGGCTATTTACCAGAAGAGAGAGGGTTGTATCCCAAAGTATCGATTGAAAATCAGCTGTTGTATTTTGCTCAACTGAGAGGGAAGAAAGCGAAAGAAATCAAACCTCTTATCGATGAATGGCTAGATAAGTTTGAAGTGAAAGGGAAGCGAACAGACAAGATAAAAACATTGTCTAAAGGGAATCAGCAAAAGGTTCAGTTGATAACCACGCTGATTCATGAGCCCGAATTGATTATTCTGGACGAACCATTCAGCGGACTGGATCCTGTTAATGCTGATTTACTGGAAGACGGGATTAAAGAAGCTCAAGCTAAAGGGGCCTGTATTATTTTTTCCAGTCATAATATGAATAACGTTGAAGAGCTGTGTGATAGCTTAATTATGCTGAGAAATGGCCGTCCTGTATTGAATGGGACTATCCGTGATATTCGAAATCAGTTTGGTCGGACCAAGCTATTTTTAGAGTCTGATTTAACAGAAGGTGAGCTACGTGCTTTCCCTGGAGTCAAAGATGTGAGCACGACAAAAGAAGGAGTCTCTGTCGTTCATTTAACAGAAACAGAAGACGGAAAAGCCATCTTTGATGCAGCTACTAGAAACGGGTATATCCCAACATTCAGTCAGCAGCCACCAACCTTGGAAGAAATATTTAAGCGAATGGCGGGTGAGAAAAGATGAGTAAATTTTGGGTCATAACAAAAGAGGTCTATAAAAAGAATATTAAATCATTTGGGTTCTTAATGATGGTCTTGATGCCCATCTTAGTCATCGGTTTTATTGCCGCCATCGCCTACTTTACTTCAAGAGACACGACGGATATTGAACAAATTCCGATTGCTGTTGTCACCGAAGACACTCAGGTTCAGTCTCTTTTCGCTGGAGAAGAATGGAATTTTGAAGTGGATGCTTCTATAAGCACAGAAGAAGAGGCGGAGGAGGCCTTAAGTGATGAATCCATTGAAGGCTATCTGCTTATCGATTCAACCGAATCGGGTATTCAAGCTGAAGTGGTCCATGCGAATGCTTTAAACGAATCTATCCCCCTTATCTCAGAGGTTCTATCAAACTATCAAACGATGATGAGAGCATCTGAGCTCGATTTATCTCAGGAGGAAGTATTCGCCTTATCTGAGCCAGTGGATGTTCAAGAAAGGTATGTATCGATTGAAGATGGAACCATAACGGAAGAGGATTCAACTGATTTAATGGTCCAGCAATTCGGTGCCTACTTTGTCAGCATTGCGATTATGGTGTTTATCATGACTTACGCAGGGATTATTGCTGAAGAAGTCGCTAATGAAAAAGGGACCCGTATTATGGAAGTCATCTTATCCAGCGCGAGTGCCACAAATCATTTCTTCGGGAAATTAGTGGGAGTCATGCTGGTTCTGCTGACTCAAATAGCCATTTATGTTGGGGTTGCTTTAGCAGCGCTATTCTATTTCAGAAACTCGGAGTTTATAGAAATGATTACCAGTACTATAGATATTGGAGCCATGCTTAGAGAACTCATGGGGTACACTCTTATATTCTTTATTACAGGCGTTATTATGTATGTTGTCTTGGCAGCCTTCTTTGGGTCTCTGGCAACGAAGATGGAAGACGTCAATAAAGCCGTCACACCGATTGTCTTTTTAGCTCTCGCTGGGTTTTACGTCGGATTATTCGCATTTAGTGTGCCTGACCATACCATAAGCGTTGTCGCGTCTTACTTCCCGCTCTTCACGCCTTTTGTTATGCCGTTCAGGATTGCTTCCGAAACCGTCAGCACCTTAGGGATATGGTTATCGATTATTGGGACTATATTATTTGCTGTCCTCATATCCGTGGTGTCACTCGCGTTTTACCGATCCAACGTATTGATTTATTCAGACACCAATATTTTTGGAACTATAAAACGTTCATGGAAAGTGATGCAAAGTAATCGTCAAGCTAAAAAAATGCGTGCGTAAATAGTTTTAAAGCCTTTGAGATCCGCTCTCGAAGGCTTTTTTTATGGTCTTTGAAAACCCTCGGCTATGCCGGGGGTTCCGGAAAGCTTCCAGCGTGGGGTCAAAAAA
>NZ_BAAACW010000063.1:0-32127 GCF_039521845.1 Alkalibacterium iburiense | reverse complement strand
GCAAACAAATATAAAAGTGATAAAATCAACACTGATAAAGCTTTTTAGAAAAACTATGAATTATTCAGGATAGAACAAGTGACTGCAAGAAACGAAAGCAAGTCTTTTTTTTGAGCCATAATAGTGGTATGATAGAACAGTATGAGAAAATCGAGAAAGTGTCAGTAAACATAAGGAATTTAAAGCGTATTTAAGTAAGCAATGAAACAAAAGAGGAGATTTATATATATGGCTCATTTACTAAAGAGAATTTTTGAAAATGATAAAAAACAGTTACGTATGTATGGAAAAAAAGCAGACCAAATAGACGCATTATCAGACAAAATGGCCGCTTTATCTGATGACGAACTAAAAGCAAGAACGGAAGAATTCAAGGCCCGTTATGCTAAAGGGGAAACATTGGATGATTTGTTGGTTGAAGCCTTTGCGACTGTCAGAGAGGCATCTAAACGTGTCCTTGGACTGTACCCATTTAGAGTGCAGTTAATGGGAGGCATGGCCCTTCATGAAGGGAATATTGCTGAGATGAAAACAGGTGAAGGTAAAACCTTAACAGCTACTATGCCTGTTTATTTAAATGCTATTTCTGGCGAAGGAGTACACGTTGTAACAGTTAACGACTACTTGGCTACACGTGACGCAGAAGAAATGGGAGAACTCTACCGGTGGATGGGGTTAACGGTTGGATTGAATTTGAATTCAAAAACATCTTCAGAAAAAAGAGAAGCCTACAACTGTGATATTACTTACTCTACAAACAACGAATTAGGATTTGACTATTTAAGAGACAACATGGTTGTTTACAAAGAACAGATGGTTCAACGTCCATTAAACTTTGCTATTTTAGATGAGGTTGACTCTATCTTAATTGATGAAGCCAGAACACCGTTAATCATTTCTGGCCAAGCTAACCGTTCAACGTCATTCTACACGCGCTGTGACTTCTTTGTTAAAGGCTTAAAAGAAGATGAAGACTATACAATTGATTTACAATCTAAATCGATTTCTTTAACTGAAGAAGGAATTGAGAAAGCGGAAAGAACATTCCGCGTAAATAACTTATATGATATTGAAAACCAGGCATTGGTTCACCACTTAGATCAGTCTTTGAGAGCCAACTATATTATGCTTAGAGATATTGACTACGTGATTGACGAAGATGCTGTTAAAATTGTAGACCAATTTACCGGTCGTATTATGGAAGGGCGTCGTTACTCAGACGGTCTACACCAAGCCATTGAAGCGAAAGAAAACGTTGAGATTCAAAAAGAATCAAAAACAATGGCTACCATTACGTTTCAGAACTACTTCCGTATGTACAAAAAGTTATCTGGTATGACGGGTACAGCTAAAACGGAAGAAGAAGAATTTAGAGAAATTTACAACATGAACGTTGTCGCTATACCAACGAACCGACCACTTATTCGTGATGACCGTGATGATTTACTTTACCCTACACTGGAAAGTAAATTCAATGCTGTTGTTGCAGATATTAAAGAGCGTCATGAAAAAGGACAGCCGATTCTTGTTGGTACAGTAGCTGTTGAAACATCAGAATTAATTAGTTCATTACTGAAAAGAGACGGTATTCCACATGAAGTGTTGAATGCTAAAAACCACTTCCGTGAAGCGGAGATTGTTATTAACGCAGGTCAACCGGGCTCTGTTACCATTGCGACTAACATGGCTGGTCGTGGGACAGATATTAAATTAGGCCCTGGAGTAAAAGAATTAGGCGGTTTAGCTGTTATCGGGACAGAACGCCATGAATCCAGACGTATCGATAACCAGTTAAGAGGACGTTCAGGTCGTCAGGGAGACCCTGGTGTTTCTCAATTCTACCTGTCACTTGAAGATGACTTGATGAAACGATTCGGTTCAGACCGTATTCGCATGGTACTGGAACAACTGAAAATTGCAGAAGACGATGCTGTGATTCAAAGTCGCGTGATCAGTCGCCAAGTAGAATCGGCTCAAAAACGAGTAGAAGGAAATAACTACGATACTCGTCGTAACGTATTAAAATACGATGATGTCATGAGAGAACAGAGAGAAGTCATTTATTCTCAACGTCAAGAAGTCATCATGGAAGAAGAATCACTAAACTATGTGACAATACCAATGATTAGACGAACCATTGAAAGATATGTGCAGCTCCACACACAACACGAGGATCAGTCACAATGGAAGCTTGATCGTATTGTCGATTTTGCACATACGGTACTAGTTCATCCGGAACAATTGACTTTAGATGACATCCAAGGAAAATCACAAAGTGAGATTGAAAACTTATTGGTTGATTTGGCACGTGCCAATTATGAAGAAAAAACGGCTCAATTAAATGGACCAGAACAAGTTCTTGAATTTGAAAAAGTGGTTATCTTGAGAGTTGTGGACAGAAAATGGACAGACCACATTGACCAGATGGATCAGTTAAGACAAGGTATTGGACTTCGATCTTACGGTCAGTTCAATCCATTAACGGAGTACCAGCAAGAAGGCTTTACTTTATTTGAAGAAATGGTGGGAGAAATTGAGCATGACGTGACTCGCTTACTCATGAAATCTCAAATCCGTCAGAACCTTCAAAGAGAGCAAGCCACACCAAGCGGTAATAATAAACAAGCACGTCGCACACCTAATAAACCAACCTATTCGCATGATGAAGAAACACATACACGCATGGGATAATGAGACAGAACGGAAAGGAACGGATAAATCTATCTGTTCCTTTTGTCTTTTTAAAATTCAAGGAGGAAATGATATGGAAATTAGCGAAATAAGCAACAAATTAGCCCAACTGCAACAAAAAGTCGAAGATTTTAGGGGGTCTCTTTGACTTAGAGACCATGGAAACGGACATCGCCGAGTATGACCAGATGATGGCTGACCCGACATTTTGGGATGACCAAAATGCCGCACAAAAAGTTATTCAAGATGCAAACGAAGTCAAAGGAACGTACCAGACATTTAAAAACATGGAAACCAAAACAGAAGAAATCGAACTCCTGTTAGATATGTATAGAGAAGACCCTGATGAAGATATAAAAAATGAGTTAATTGAAGAGGTTCTTACTTTAGAAAAGCAAAGTGACCAGTTCGAACTCGATATGTTGCTCAGTGATCCGTATGATAAAAACAACGCTATATTTGAAATTCACCCGGGTGCAGGCGGAACAGAATCCCAAGACTGGGGAGATATGTTGTATCGTATGTATACCCGCTGGTTTGATAAGCGCGGGTTTTCATATGAAGTACTGGATTACCAGAGTGGAGACGAAGCGGGGATAAAAAGTGCAACTCTCTTAGTAAAAGGAACCAATGTCTACGGGCTCTTGAAAGCAGAAAAGGGCGTTCACCGCCTTGTGCGTATTTCGCCATTCGATTCTAGCGGGCGTCGTCATACCTCTTTCGTATCAGTAGATGTGACACCGGAAATAACAGATGAGATAAACATCGAGATTAGTCCGGATGAAATCAGAATAGACACTTACCGAGCAAGTGGGGCAGGTGGACAGCACGTCAATAAAACAGATTCCGCTGTGCGAATCACCCACAAAGAAACAGGTATTGTTGCTTCCAGTCAAGCTGGTCGTTCTCAGTTAGCCAATAGAGAAACGGCAATGGCTACTTTGAAAGCGAAGCTTTATCAAAAACAGCAAGAAGAAAAAGAAAGAGAAATGGCTGAAATCAGAGGCGAGCAGAAAGAAATCGGCTGGGGATCGCAAATCCGATCGTATGTCTTCCACCCGTATGCGATGGTTAAAGACCATCGGACGAATGAGGAGACAGGGAACACAGATGCGGTAATGGATGGGGACATTGATGCCTTCATCGAAGCCTATCTTCGCTCAACAATGAAACAATCAAAATAATGAGATAAATACAAAACCGGACTCACATGAAGGGGAATCTTTTCATGAGTCCGGTTTTTAAGTTAAACGAGAGTGCGATAAAGGATATAAATTCCGCCAATTAATAATCCTATAGTGAATAAATAAGAAAAAATTTCTTTTTTTATAAGCTTTCTAAATTTAAAAATGAATTCTATCACTATCCCAATTAATACTAGTATAGAAAATGTAAAAAGCCACCAGCCCGTGAAGTCGCCTCCAAGTCTACCATCAATAAAGTATCCTACAGTATAGCCCAGAAAAATGACTAAACATGTTGCAATACTGGCTTTCTTTATTTTTATTTTATCTAATATATCTTCTAAAAACATGGATTGCCCCCTAATAGATTTTCGTGAGATACATTCTTTTTTTGAGTACTGAGTATGGTTGAATGTGAGAATTGATAGGCTATAGTTGGTTGATTGTCATCTATAGAGGAATTCATGAGATGGAAATAAAAATACCACCTGGTCCTTTTTCGGAGTCAGCTCATTCATACTAAGGTGGATTCGGCGATTTTTAGATAAGGATATAGCAAAGATACTATAGAGAGTGGTTTATTTAAGAAGGGGAATAAATATGCTTGTTCATCATTCCTGTCTAACACTACTTTTTTTCAATCCTCACCTATCTTTTGAATAGCTAAATTAAACGACACTCTGATAAAGAAAATAAATTAAGATCGCCAATGACAAATTTAAAAGACTATTGATGACAAAAGGAAGAGACAGACGTTTGAAATGGATAATGGTGATTAAAGAATTGATGACCAGAAAAACAACACCAATGAAGAGCAGCCACCAGTTAGTAAATATTCCAAGAGAGTTGTAATCAACGATAAAACCGAATACAGTACTTAAGATGATATAAAGGATAATAACTCCTTTAAAAATTAAATCGAATAATTGTTTGTGCTCTATTTTTTTACCAAACATACAATCACCCCTTCTTCGATGACCAAGCGGTATTATAATATAGTTTTTAAAAAAAGAATACCGAATGGGACCTTTTTATGTAGTTCCAATTATGTATACATTGTAACTAAAATCTTCTCTTATCACATAAACCAGCCAATAAATTGGCTGGTTTATAACATGTTATCTTATTGCGTTCGGTTAAAATACCTAATTACCTAATAATCCTTTTAATATAGTTTGATGAGCGACTGCTTTACTTGTCCATTTATATTCTTGCATTCTTTCTATAGCACGTTCAGCTAACTCTCTTCCTTTTTCTTTTTCACCCGTTTTAATAAGGTATTTACCTTCTAAAAATTTGAGTTTTTCTACTTCATAAATATAAAAAGACCCTTCTAAGTCTATTTTTAGTTTTTGAATAAATTTCTCCGCATGATCGTAATTTTGATGCATAATAAAATAATTAATTAAATTCAGGTAAAATTGAGCTTCAATATTGAACTCTTTAGACAATTCAGTATAGACTTTCATTCTTCTTTCCAATCGCTTAATTTTAGGAAATACATATTCTGGTTCAAAGAGAAAGAAGACATTCGAAAACAAAATAACTCGGAAGAAGTCATCTCCTTGTTCTTCGTCAAAGTAGTCTCTCAATTTTTCGATATATTCGGTACTCAATTCTTTACTTTGAACGCTTGAAATATACACTTCAGTTAACCATAATAATTTCTCATATCTTGGAACGGAAGTCTTTTTACTTTCAAATTGGCGTTTTAACCTGTTCAGTTCGGTTAAACTCGCTCTTTCCCTTGCTAAAGAAATCAACTTAATTTCTTCTCTAAAGTTTGCTACGGGTTCTTCAATTAATAATTGAAAGATGTCAAGGGGCGTATCGAAATAATCTAACAAAGCCAAAAACTTTTCCACTGTTAAGTGAGAAGTCTCCCGCTCATAGTTACTAATTTGAGAAGCAGATACGATTTTTGACTTGGCAACATCGTATTGCGAAAGATCTTTGCTCTCTCTAAGTGATTTTAAAACTTTTCTATATGACTCCATTATTAGAAACCCTCCAATATATTAATTGAATAGTAAAGATGTTTATATTTGTAGTATACTTAATTATACCAATAAAAAAAGGAGGTTGCCCAATATGTTTAAAATATTATTCAGCTTACTTGGAAACCCAATCAAGCCTTTAGTATGGGACTGGGAAATCATTTATAAAAAGTAGAAACTGTTGGGAATGAATGGCTTGTTGTTGATTTGTTGTATGCGTTTTAATAAGAACAATCTATTGGATTGTTTGAGACTATAAAGACTTTTACTCTAATGCATGATAGAGTAAAAGTCTTTTTTTGTATCTTGTCTGTTTTAACTCTTTTAACATCCCTCCAAATACTAATATTGTCATAATTCAGACAAATATTAAAGACGAAATTCAGGTGTTCTTGTAATGAAAGGTAAGTGGTGGGTTATACCATCATTTCGTTTGAATAAGACTTTAAAAAGAGTGTGAAAACCCATAAAAAACTAAATAAAATTAAAAAGTGGTGGGTGTGTACTTTTTGCCTTCGGTTTAATTCAGGAGGTTTTTATGAAATGAGACAAACAGATTTCATTGAAACAATTTTGTAATTGTTTTAAAACAGACTTATTATGAGCCAGTGATATACTAATGAAGGTTATGAAAAGCAAGAAGACATTTATTTGCATACCTGATTGATTGGAAAGAGACTATAATAGATAGGTGATTAACTAAAATGATAGAAATGAAGAATGTCTATAAGAAGTATCCCAATGGCATTACAGCTATTAATGGATTAGACGTTAGAATCAACCAAGGTGAATTTGTTTATGTGGTTGGTCCGAGTGGAGCAGGCAAATCGACATTCATTAAAATGATTTATCGAGAAGAACTACCCACAAAAGGAACAGTTAAAGTTGGCGAATTTCATCTTGGAAATTTAAAACCGAGAAAAATACCGTATCTGCGCAGACACGTTGGAGTCGTATTTCAGGACTTCAAATTGCTTCCACGATTAACGGTTTATGAAAATGTAGCGTACGCTATGCAGGTTGTCGGTAAAAATCCAAAGCAAATTCAAAAACGTACGTTAGAAGTGTTGGATTTGGTGGGATTGAAACATAAAGTAAGAATGTTCCCGAATGAGCTATCAGGAGGAGAGCAGCAAAGAGTAGCTATAGCGCGTGCTATTGCCAATATGCCAAGAGTGCTTATCGCCGATGAGCCAACTGGTAACCTGGACCCGGAAACAGCATGGGGGATTATGGATTTGCTAGAAGAGATTAATAACCAAGGAACGACGATTATCATGGCTACTCATAACGCAGAAATTGTTAACCGAGTAAGACACAGATTATTAGCCTTTGAAAATGGACGTATTGCCCGTGATCAGGAAAGAGGGGAGTACGGCTATGAAAATTAGAAATGTGTGGAGACATATAAAAGAAGCTTTCAAAAGTATCAAGCGAAATGGTTGGATGACTTTTGCCGCTGTCAGTGCAGTTGCTGTCACACTGCTATTAGTAGGTAGCTTTATTGCTATATTAATGAACGTCAATAAATTAGCGACAGATGTAGAAGAAGATGTCAGTGTTCGTGTGTACATCGATTTGGCAGCTGAAGAAGAGGATCAAAACGAATTGCAAGAGAACCTGGAATCACTAGAAGAAGTAGATACAGTTATTTTTTCTAGTAGAGATGATGAATTAAATCAGGTGATGGGCAGCTATGGTGATGAGTTTGGGTTGTTTGATGGAGACGATAATCCTTTATATAACGTCTTTATTGTTCAAACCACTCAACCCGAATATACCGCTGAAGTAGCCGGAATAGCCGAAGATATGAATTACGTGGCTGACGTGAATTACGGTGGGGCGACTGCTGACCGCTTGTTTACTATCATGGAAACTGTTAGAAATGTAGGGGTCATTATTATCATTGCTCTTATATTCACTGCAGTATTCTTAATTGCCAACACCATTAGAATTACCATCTTCTCTAGAAGAACAGAAATCGAAATAATGAAATTAGTGGGAGCGACAAACTGGTTTATTAGATGGCCTTTCTTAATTGAAGGAGCACTTATAGGCTTCATAGGCGCATTAATCCCAGTATCTATTATTTCATATATTTATCTCAGTGGATTTGAATCAATTATGAATTACTTGTCGGGCACATATTTCTCTTTACTCCCGCCAAACCCTTATTTACTCCTCATTGTCGCATTGCTTTTAACCATAGGAGTCGTAATAGGAAGCATTGGTTCATCTCTATCTATTAGAAAGTTCTTAAAAGTTTAATTTAAAAGAGGGTTCGCCCTCTTCATACATATAAAAACAAAAAACAAAATTGACGACAGAAAGAGGAAATCAGACGTGGATATAAAGAAAAGATTGTTTAGATTAATGCTATCAGGATTGGTTGGAGTGAGTATCTTTGGAACTCTCCCTCAAATAAGTGAAGCTACTCCATCGGACAGTTTCTCGGAAAGAATGCATTCTCTTGATAAAAAAGAGAATAAAGCTGAAGAAAAACTAAAAGATATTACTCTCTTCATTAAAGAAACAGAAGAAGAAGCAGCAGACATGCTTAAAGAGTTAGAATTAACAGCTGAAGCACTTGTTTCTATACAAGAAGAAGTCACACTTTTATCTGAACAAATAGATCAAAGAGAAGAGCAGTTGAAATCACAAGTAAGAGCTGTTCAAATCACTGGTCAAACAAATAACGTTTTAAAATTCCTTCTAGAATCGGAAAGTTTAACAGATGTTTTAGGTAGACTAGATGTGGTTAATATGATATTTTCTGCAAACCAGAACTTAATGGAGAAACAAGCAGAAGATAAAGAACTGGTTGAATTGAAAGAAAGAGAAACCGTTCAAAAGCAAGAAGAACAAACCTTGTTAGCCGCTAAACTAGAAAGTAAAAAAGTGGAATTAGAAGAGCAGAAAGCAGAACAAGAAGCATTGATTGCGTCTATTGCTGCTGAAAAGTCAGAGTTAGCAGAAGAAAGAGAAGCCTACTTAGCCGAGCAACGTGAAAGTGAGCGTCGTCGGGATGAATTACAAACAGCACGTGCGGTAGCTGAAGAGGCAACAGTTGTTTCAGTCTCTCAACCATCAGATAACCAAAATGATGAAGTGACGACCTCTTCTCAATCGAAAACAACAGCACCTGCTAATGGATCAGTCGTAAGCACAGCTCATAGTTTTACAGGAGTCCGTTATTTGTATGGCGGATCTACTCCAGCAGCGTTTGACTGCTCAGGCTTTACATCCTATGTTTATAGTCGTGCAACTGGAAAAAATCTTGCTCGTAGTGCAGCTGGACAATTTGCCACTACACAACGTATTTCACAATCTGAAGCCCAGCCTGGAGACTTAATTTTCTTTAATCAGTCAGGAAGAGTCGATCACGTAGGGATTTATTTAGGTGGCGGCAGATTCATTGGAGCTCAAACGTCCACAGGTGTGGCTGTAGCTTCCTTTACTTCTGGATACTGGTCAAGATATGTAGCAGGGTTCGGCCGTCCTTAATTTTATTTTTAACTGTATGTCAATTTTTTACTCCCTATAGGTTATGTGGATTATACCAACTGCCTATAGGGAGTATTTTTTAAATAAGGATTATCATGAGAACCCATGCCTATTTGAATGAGAATATGATAAAATAGGAGAAACACGTCAACGGAAGGGAAGATTAGCGCAGATGACAGTATTACAAAATATAGGATTAGCATTGGTACTATTTTTTATTCAACCGACTTTTTTGATAGGTTTATTACTCGCCTTTGTATCTAAAAGTCGTCGCTATAAATATTCTAGAAATCAATTAAGAGCGGTAATCTATAAAGATAACTTTGAAATCAAACGGTTTTTTCTTTGGGGGTTAATCCCAGGGCTTGTGCTCTCTTTAATTTCATTGGGAGTGGGGTTACCTGTTACAATTGACTGGATTATACTCTACCACATAGTGACTCTCCTCTTTTTAGGAATGGGTTACCGTTTTCTCCATCCTGTTTTTACATTTAGTGCGTCTGCGTTAGCCCTATTTTTATATGGACAATTTGTTTCGTCGGAATCTCTATTTGCCCCACTATTATCCAATTGGAATAGTCCATTTATTCAAGAGGACGCTATCGGTCTAGAAGCCATTCAGATCATTTTTATTTTATCCTTGTTTCTGCTGCTTAGTAGTGTTCTGACAATGCACATTGGAAAACTCGTTCAATTTATTCCGCGATTTTTAAAAACAAAAAGGGGAAAAATGGTTGCTCGTTACCGAATGAATCCCCTATGGCTTGTTCCATTATTAGTCATTATACCTGGTGAAACATTTACTCAGTTATTTGAATGGTGGCCGGTATTTTCTATTGGCAATCAGACATATTCATTTTTAATTTTGCCTGTACTTATTGGTTTTCGCTACACTGTTCAGGCTCAAATGCCGACTCAAGCAAAAAATGCTTTATTAAAAGATTTTGTGGCTTTAAGTGTTGTAGGCGTACTTGTCTTTGCTGCTACTTTTTGGAGATTAGAAGCTGCGGTCGCTGGCTTGATCATTTTGTTCTTCGGTGGAGTATATGTTCTGTATAAACACCGATTACGTGAGAGAAAATGGTCCTTCCGATTTGGTCCTGATCAAGATGGTCTTCGAGTGGTTGGAGTGAGACCGAATAGTCCTGCAGATAAAATGAATATTGAAATTGGTGACGTTCTTGTGGAAGCTAATCAGGTCAAGCTCAACACTTCAGAAGATTTGATTGAATCACTTTTTAATCATCGGGCTTACTGCAAGTTAAAAGTCAAACGAATTGACAACGAACTGGTTATAGTCGAAACAGCCATATATGACGATGACCCTCATGATTTAGGAATTATTACATTAGAAGATATGTCTGTGGCTAAAACAGATTAACACTAACCCTTGGTTTTTGGAGAAGACTCTAAAAATTAAGGGTTTTTTTGTGGAAAATGAAGGGATGAATTGATACTTCAGTTAACGTATGATAAAATATACATATGAACATAATTACATATATAATCAAAAGGAGAAAGCTTATGGAATTGAATCCAACAATTTTGGAAAATGCTTCAAACTTATTTAAAGCAGTAAGTGAACCTAGCCGCTTAACTATTGTTTATCTTCTCTCTTTTGGAGAGTTGAATGTGAACACACTGGCAGAGAAATTAGATAGACATCAATCAGCAGTTTCACATCAATTAAAAATACTTAAAGCGGCTCGAATAGTGAAGTCTAGAAAAGAAGGGAAATCACGATTATATTCTTTGGCAGATGAACACATATATGAAATCGTTGATCAGGTATTTACTCATGTGCAGGAAAAGGAGAGCTTATGATGACTGAATTTTCAATACTTGGAGTCCACTGTTTGGAATGTGCAGAAGATTTAGAGAATAAGTTAAATGCTGTTCAAAATGAAAACATTATAGAAGTTGATTATAAAAATCAGAAGTTGATTTTGAAGAATGACACAATTGACTATTCGAAGGTCTTAAAAATATTGGAATTTGAAAAAGTTTCTATAAAGGATATAGACCATGATGACCGTGCGAATCACAATCATGCCTCTCACGGACATGATCACCATGGCTTAGATCAATTAGTCCAGCAAGATACAACGACAAAAATAGCTATCGTGTTTTTCTTGAATCTCTTTTTCTCAGTGATTGAATTTGTTTTTGGATTATTATTTAACAGTATGGCTATTCTGACAGATGCGGTTCATGATTTAGGAGACGCTATTTCAATTGGATTTGCATGGGTGTTTGAAAAGATTTCTACAAAAGAAGCCAATGACCAATACAGTTTTGGTCACCAGCGGTTTTCTCTGCTGGGAGCTTTGTTTACAGCCATTGTATTACTGGTAGGTTCAGCCATAGTATTGTATCACTCTGTTCCTAGAGTGTTTGATGCGGAGCCCGTGAATAATCAAGGGATGTTCTGGTTGGCTATTTTTGCGATATTAGCTAATGGGTTTTCTGCGTGGTTACTCAGTAAAGGAGCGACTCACAACGAATCCGTCTTAAATCTGCATATGCTAGAAGATTTACTTGGATGGGTGGGAGTCTTACTAGTGAGTATCATCCTGCGTTTTACAGATTGGTACTTCCTTGATCCCTTGCTATCTATTGTAATAGCTATTTTTATCATATATAAAACATGGCCGGTCTTTAAAGAAACGGTGGAAATCTTTTTAGAAGCGACGCCTAAAGAAGTACCGAGAGAAGATATTCAAAATCAAATCCGTTCAATAAAAGGCGTAACTAATCTATCTCACTTGCATATTTGGTCTATTGATGGCCGGGAGCATGCTTTAACTGTAACTATCAGTACGGATACAGATGATGCGCGTTTGCACACCCAAATGAAAGAGGATATACGAAAAATTATCCTTCCGTACGGTATCACGCACAGTACTATTGAATTTGTTTATGATCCCGGTCATTTGTTATCATCATAGGTATTTGAAATGAGGGAGAATGAGTGTTAGGATAAGGAAACTTTATAAAGTTGGAGGAGATGAAGTTATGGGGATGCATGAGTATTTTAAAAGTTTAAGTGATTTAGAAAAAATTTATAGATGTCCAGGAAAGTTTAAGTTTGAAGAACATTCAGTAGCTGCTCACTCTTTTAAAGTAACTAAGATTGCTCAATTTTTAGGAACGGTCGAGGAGTATAATGGTCAAGAGGTTGATTGGAAAGCTTTATATGAGAAAGCATTAAACCATGACTACTCTGAAATATTTATCGGTGATATTAAAACGCCTGTAAAATACGCAGATCCCGATTTAAGAGAACGTCTGGCTAATGTAGAAGAGTCCATGACCAAACACTTTATTGAAGAAGAAATCCCTGAAGAGTTTCAGGCCATCTATCATGACCGACTCAAAGAAGGAAAAGATGAAACGTTAGAAGGAAAAATATTATCAGTGGCTGATAAGGTAGATTTACTGTATGAATCATTCGGAGAAATTCAAAAAGGTAATCCAGAAGATTTATTTACTCAAATTTATCAAGAATCTCTTAGCACCATTTTGAACTTCAAAGAACTAGCAAGTGTCCAGTATTTTTTGGCGGAAATTTTACCAGATTTGTTAAGTGGAGAGTTTACTAATCAAACAGCTTTAGAGAGAATTTCTCAACGTATTCTGAAGGAGCACGATATAGAACAAACATTCGCAATGGACTCCTGAATGTGATAAAATAAAAGAGGCACAGAGAGGAAAGAGATCACTCTTTCCTCTTCTTTTCCGTGATAAACCAAGATAAATGCAATAATGGATTGAAAGACGTACAATAAAGACGAATGAGGAAAAAACAAAGGTAGGATGACTATGGCTAACGATAAAATTGTAGTAAGAGGGGCACGCTCACATAATTTAAAAAATATCGATGTGACTATCCCCAGAGATAAATTAGTAGTAATGACTGGCTTATCGGGATCGGGAAAAAGCTCGCTCGCCTTCGATACACTTTATGCCGAAGGACAGAGGCGATATGTCGAGTCTTTGTCAGCATATGCCAGACAGTTTTTAGGTCAAATGGATAAACCTGAGGTAGATAGTATAGAAGGACTTAGCCCAGCCATTTCCATTGATCAAAAGACAACAAGTAATAACCCGCGTTCCACAGTAGGAACTGTCACTGAAATTAATGACTACTTGCGTTTAATGTATGCACGCATAGGTAAACCTATCTGTCCCAATGATGGGACAGAAATCTCGAGTCAATCGGTTGAGCAAATGGTTGACCGACTGTTGACTTATCCTGAAAGAACACGCATTCAGCTATTAGCACCCATAATAAAAGGGAAAAAAGGGCAACATGTTAAAACACTGGATAAAATTAAGAGTGAAGGGTATGTGCGTTTACGTGTCGACGGCGAAATGAGAGACATTAGCGAAGAAATCGAGTTAGATAAAAATAAAAACCACACAATTGAAGTTATTGTTGATCGAATTGTAATTAAAGAAGGAATCCGATCTCGTTTATTTGACTCAATAGAATCGGCTCTATCTTTAGCGGAAGGGTATGTTATTGCGGATATTATAGGAGAAGAAGAACTTTTATTTAGTGAGCACCATGCTTGTCCTCTATGCGGCTTTACATTACCAGCTTTAGAACCCCGTCTGTTTTCGTTTAATGCCCCTTTTGGAGCATGTAGTGAATGTGATGGGTTGGGAACCAAGCTAGAAGTGGATTTAGATTTAGTGGTACCTGATGACACCCTTTCATTAGACGATGGAGCCTTGGCTCCTTGGAAGCCGATTAGTTCCAATTACTATCCACAAATGCTATCGCAGGCTTGCAGTTCTTTCGGAATTGATACGACTATTCCATTTAAGAAGTTACCGAAAAAAGATAGAGACACTGTACTGTATGGTTCCGGTAAAAAGAAATTCCACTTCCATTATGTGAATGACTTTGGCAGTGTAAGAGACACCATGATTCCGTTCGAAGGGGTCATACCCAATGTACACAGACGTTATCATGAGACGAACAGTGATTATACACGTCGAGTCATGTCAGACTATATGACTGAATTAAATTGTCCTGTTTGTCACGGGAAACGTTTAAACAGAGAAGCTTTATCCGTCAAAGTGAACGCTAAAGATATTGGAGAAGTCAGTGATTTTTCCGTTGAACAGGCACTGGACTTCTTCGATTCCTTAGAGTTATCCGTTACAGACGAAACAATAGCGCTCCCTATTCAAAAGGAAATTAAAGACCGCTTGTCTTTTTTACGAAATGTTGGATTGGATTATCTTACACTGAGTCGTAAAGCCGGAACATTATCTGGTGGAGAAGCTCAGCGTATTCGTTTAGCTACTCAGATAGGATCGAACTTGTCTGGTGTTCTCTATATCTTAGATGAACCATCGATAGGGCTGCATCAAAGAGATAATAATCGTTTAATTGACTCTCTTAAGAAGATGAGAGACTTAGGCAATACCCTTATAGTTGTTGAACATGATGAAGACACTATGAGAGCTGCCGACTACATTATCGATATTGGCCCAGGTGCCGGAGAACAGGGTGGAAAAGTGATAGCCACTGGGACACTTGATGAAATAGTTAATACAAAAGAGTCTATAACTGGTGCTTATTTATCTGGAAAGCAGTCTATTGCTATACCTAAAGAAAGAAGACAGGTTGATAAAGGTTCGATAGTGGTTAAAGGGGCACAGGAAAATAACTTGAAAAACATTGATGTCGCGTTTCCTTTAGGTCGTTTTATTGCTGTAACAGGAGTTTCTGGATCAGGAAAGAGTTCTTTAGTCAATGAAATATTGAAGAAAGCGTTAGCCAGAGAGGTTGGCCGATCAAAAGTTAAGCCAGGAAAGCATAAATCTGTTACTGGCTATGAACAGTTGGAAAAAGTCATAGATATCGATCAAAGTCCCATTGGACGGACACCAAGAAGTAACCCGGCAACGTATACCAGTGTCTTTGACGATGTCAGAGATCTATACGCCAAGACGAATCAAGCTAAAACAAGAGGGTACAAAAAAGGACGCTTTAGCTTTAATGTAAAAGGGGGACGATGTGAAGCATGTAGAGGAGACGGCATTTTGAAAATTGAAATGCACTTCTTGCCGGATGTGTATGTCCCTTGTGAAGTATGTAATGGCACACGATATAATTCTGAAACCTTAGAAGTGAAGTATAAAGGGAAAAATATTGCGGATGTTTTAGCAATGACTATTGAAGAAGGGGTAGAATTCTTCTCCAACATTCCAAAAATTCAAAGAAAATTACAGACGATTATTGATGTTGGACTAGGGTATATGACTTTAGGACAACCCGCCACAACCTTATCAGGTGGTGAAGCCCAAAGGATGAAGCTAGCCAGTGAGTTACACAAACGTCAAAATGGACATAATTTTTATATTTTAGACGAACCTACGACAGGTCTGCATTCCCATGATATTGCCAGACTATTGGATGTCTTAAACAGATTAGTTGAAGCAGGTAATACTGTACTGGTTATCGAACACAATTTAGATGTCATAAAGGTAGCGGATCATATTATTGATTTGGGACCAGAAGGTGGAATCGGTGGAGGAACTTTAATAACAACAGGTACTCCAGAAGAAGTGGCTAAGTGTGAGGAAAGCTATACAGGTTATTACTTGAACAAGATTTTAAATCGAACAGAAATGGAATAAAACTAAAAAAAGATACGAATCTTTCAAACACCTAAAAAAATTATGTGTAAAAATCAGTCGTAGGTCCTATGACAAATGTTTAGGTCTGTTGCATAATAGAATCATAGCTAGGTAGTATTTCATCAGTATAGAAGAAATAGGCACAGACCAAACATGACAAGACCTAATAGGAGGGCTTATAATGAATGAAAGAGAACGTATAATCGAGTTAATGAAGAAAGGCATCTTATCTACTGAAGAGGGTCTAGACTTATTAGAGCATAGTGCAAAAAAACAGGACCAGAAAGAAAATCAAGATTTTCATACAGAGACTGTATCGACCGAGTCAGTTGAAGAAGAACATACAGATACGTTTGAAGAAGAACCTACTGAAAAAGAGGCGACCGAAGAACAAAAAGAAGCCGAAAAAACATTAGAAAAATTAGTAGAAGAAATCAATCGGTATTCTGTAGAGCTAGATGAAACCAATGATAAGATCTCTAAAGTCAAAGAGAAATTACATGAAAAACAAGACCGATTGAATCAAATCAATCAAGAAGAGAAAAAAGGGATACAAGAAGAGAAAACCGCTCTATTAGAAGAAATTAAATCCATTCAAAAAGAACTGGAATTAATTAAACAGTTAGATGAGGTAGATAACACGGATGAGATAGTACAGTTAAGAGAAGCTATCGATCAAACCTCCCGACGCTTAGAAGAAATTGAAAATAGAGAAGAAACAGCTGAGTATAAAGAGGAAGAAACAGAATTAAAAGAAGCGATTGAGGAGTTAGAAGAAGAATTACGCGTTCTTCATGCTCAAAAACAGCTCCAACTTAAAAATTTAAATCGAACAAAAATGAAACAGTGGACAGTTAAAGCTAAACAAGCCACATCTAATTTCCGCATTCCAGAAGAATGGAAAAAAGAAGCGGGAGAAGAATTCTCTAAAGCGGGTGAGAAATTAGAAACGGCCAGTAAAGAATGGTCGGAGGCAGTTAAAAAAACGGTCCAGCAAGCTTCTGAAAGTGAAGTGACACAATCTGTCCGTTCAACGATTGAAAGTGCGCTCGAAAACTTTGATTGGAAAAATATCAATGTCAAACTGCCAACTTTAGCGACTAAGGACTTTAATAGAGAGTGGACATTTGAAGAGAGCACAGCGACTATTTTAGATATTAAATTGGCTAATGGTAAATTAGTAGTGAAGCCAAGTGAAGATGACACAATCCGTTTGTCTGCTAAAGGAAAACTTTACGGAAGAATGGATGAAAGCACACCGGCTGAGTCATTTGATGCCAGAAGTACGATTTCAGTTGACGACGATAAATTAGTTGTCCATATCCCGAATAAACGTATCTATGCTGATGTCGAACTATATCTTCCGAAGCGCACCTATGATTATGTATCCATCAACATGTTAAATGGAAAACTTAAAACAAAAGATTTAACTGTAAAAGATATTTATGCAAAATCTACAAATGGTGAGATTAACTTTGAAAATTTAGAGGCAACTATGTTGGAAGCCAAGGGATCCAATGGGACTATTTCAATTAGTAACGGTGACTTGAAAGACTTATTGGCTAGTTCTGTGAATGGATCCATTGTCTACCAAGGAAGCGTTGAAAGTGCAGACCTGTCTACGACCAATGGGGAAGTAAAAGTAACGTTAACAAACGAGAACCTTATTCGATTGACTGGAACAACGGTTAACGGTAATGTGAAATTAGCTATACCTAAAGGTGTCGCTATGGAAGGAAAAGCTAAAACAACCTTTGGGAAAGTAAAAAGTCGTTTAAGTGATGTTGAACCTATTGAAAAGTCAGGCCATACTGTGCGAATCAAACGGTTAACGGGAGAACGTCCATTTGATTTTACTGCAACAACGACGACAGGGAATGTTTTGCTAAAAGATACAGATAAATAAAGACAGAATGAAAAGAGGGATGGACATGAAAAAATTAGCTAAATCTAAAAATAATGCAGTGATATTTGGAGTAATCGGAGGTTTAGGTGAATACTTTAATATCGATCCGGTATTATTGAGAGTTATTGTGGTAGTTGCTACTTTTGTTGGAGTTGGATCAACAGTCCCAATATACCTTTTACTGGCATTAGTCATGCCGGACAATAATCACTCTGTTGACAAACCGTCATCACAATCCAAACATCACAATCCTTTCGGGAACTATTCACAGAAGCCTCAAAGAAAAGAGGCTGAAAAAATAGACGAGGAAGACTGGAGTGATTTTTAAGAATGAAATGGTGGCAAAGGATTTTAGCAAACACCATCATCTTTCTTGCCTTGGCTGGATTTCTTAATGGATTCATGATTGAAACATGGCAGACAGCACTGATTGCTGCAGCAGTTTTCTCACTCTTGAACATTATAGTGAAGCCGATACTTGTTATCCTATCTCTTCCTATAACCATTATGACATTGGGGCTATTCTATTTTATTATAAATGGAATCATGCTGTGGATGACAGCAGCTCTTGTCGGTGGATTTGGATTCAGCTCATTTTGGATGGCTCTGCTGGTTGCATTAATTGTCTCAGCATTAAATGCTTATCTGGAATAACCAAGAAGATGATAAAAGAAGGCTTATACCAGTTTGTATAAAACTGGTATAAGCCTTCTTTCGTACATAGTTATTTACTCACCCAGCCAAGTTTCTTCTATAAAGGACTTGGTATATATGGTATGATTAAGTTATGTTTTTAAAATTGACAGAAGGAGTTTTACTATGACTGCCTCAGTAAGAATTCATGAGTTAGTTGATGCAATGGATGACATTAGCGTCATCATTGGTGAAGATCATTTAGACAGAGAAATCACCATTAGTGACTTATCAAGACCTGCATTAGAACTAACGGGTTATTTTAGTTTCTACCCTCAAAATAGAATACAATTACTTGGAAAAACAGAAATATCTTTTTCAGAACGCATGACAAGCGATGAGCGCTATATTGTCATGAAAAGAATGTGTCAAGCAGATACCCCTGCATTTCTTATTTCACGTAATCAGGAACCTCCAAAAGAGTTAATTAAGGCTGCACAAGAAAAAGGCATACCTGTTTTATTGTCGAATCGTTCAACGACTCGTCTTTCATCTAACGTCACGAATTTCTTAGAAGAAAGATTAGCCGAACGTATTTCACAGCACGGTGTTTTAGTCGATATATACGGAATGGGCGTACTCATTACAGGTGACTCAGGCATTGGAAAATCTGAGACAGCTTTAGAGTTAATTCAGAGAGGTCACCGATTAGTTGCTGACGATAGGGTAGAATTGTACATGATGGACGAGAGTCGTATCATTGGAGAACCACCTGAAATTTTACGTCATTTAATTGAAATTCGAGGTATCGGTGTTATTGATGTCGTGAACTTATTTGGAGTAGGATCTATTCGAACCTCTAAAACAGTTGACTTAATCATTAATCTAGAACACTGGGATCGAAATCGTCAATATGATCGTTTAGGGCATAATCTTGAGAGAATGCGTATTTTTAATGTGGATATACCAAAGTTATCTATACCTGTTCGAGTGGGTCGAAACCTTTCTATCATCATAGAAATCGCCACCATGAATATAAGAGCGAAAGAAATGGGATATGATGCGACAGAAACCTTTGAAAATAATTTATCCAATTTAATTAAGCAAAACTCCAATAATGCTGGACTGGAGGAAGAAGAATGAGACAAGTGATTGGAAGTATTGATCCTATAGCGATTCGTTTAGGGCCACTTGAAATCGCTTGGTACGGTATTATCATCGTAATAGGTATGTTTTTAGCTGTTTGGTTAAGTATGAGAGAAGCAAATAAGCGAGGAATTGACGAAGATTTTATTGTAGACTTAGCTTTCTGGATTATTCCTGCTGGTATCATAGGCGCTCGTTTATACTACGTTTTATTTGAACTACCCACTTATTTAGCTAATCCTATTCGAATCTTCTATTTCTGGGAAGGAGGATTAGCCATTTATGGCGGCTTAATCGGAGGCGGACTTGTACTTTACTGGTACAGTAAAAAACGTCAGGTGCCAGTGTGGCTATTATTAGACATCATAGGGCCTCACGTCTTACTGGCTCAAGCAATTGGTCGATGGGGAAATTTTGTCAATCAAGAAGCTCACGGAGGAGAAGTGACCCGTCAGTTTTTAGAAGGGCTGCGTCTTCCTCAGTTCATTATTGAACAGATGAATATAAATGGGACCTATTACCATCCTACATTCTTATATGAATCGATATGGAATTTGATTGGAGTCATTCTTTTAATGACCTTACGTGCTAAGAATACCTTCTTTAGAAGAGGGGAAGTCTTTTTAAGTTACTTAGCGTGGTATGGATTAGGCCGTTTCTTCATAGAAGGGATGCGTACAGATAGCTTGTATCTCGGTAATTTTAGAGTATCTCAATTACTGTCGCTAGTCTTACTTGTCGGAAGTATTGGTCTTATAATTTATCGAAGACTATACGTTTACCCTACGCCTCCTTATTATACAGAAGGAATAGAACCAGACAGAAAATTTGAAGAGAAAAGAAAACGATATGAATCAAAGCAGAAACAAAATCAGTAGACTGTTTTGGAAGGAGTCATGAAAGTGGGAAGTCAAATAACTGTTTTAGGGGCTGGGTCTTGGGGAAGTACCTTAGCCAATGTCCTTTTTGAAAATGGGCATGAGGTCTTGATTTGGACGAGAGACGAAAAGCAAAAAGAGGAAATAAATACGGACCACACGAATGAGCGCTATCTTCCTCACTTCAAATTCCCAACAGAATTAAGAGCGACCACTGATCTGGAAAAAGCGGTAGCGACTGCGGATTTGCTAGTGTTTGTTATTCCGACGAAGGGAATGAGAGAACTAGCTAAACGAGTGAATAGTCTGTTAAATAGAGAAGTGACGGTTGTTCATGCCTCAAAAGGTTTAGAAGAGAATACCTATAAACGTATTTCTACCCTATTAAGTGAGGAGATTTCTTCAGAGTATTTAAAAGGTTTAGTGACATTATCAGGTCCTAGCCACGCAGAAGAAGTCATTGCGAAGGATCTGACAACCATCACGGCCGCTTCTAGTGATAAAAAAGCGGCTGAATTAGTGCAGAGTGTCTTTATTAATGATTATTTCCGCGTTTATACCAATACAGACATTATCGGGGTGGAAATAGGTGCAGCGCTTAAGAATATCATAGCTTTAGGAGCAGGAGTAATCGCAGGCTTGGGCTATGGAGATAACGCAAAGGCTGGCCTAGTCACGAGAGGATTAGCAGAGATTAGTCGTCTAGGAGTCAAACTGGGAGCCGATCCTTTAACTTTTATGGGGTTAAGTGGTGTCGGTGATCTCATTGTCACTTGTACTAGTCCCCATTCAAGAAACTGGAGAGCTGGCTATCAAATCGGACAGGGGAAAGATGTATCATCTGTTATCAACGGCATGGGTATGGTAGTTGAGGGAGTCTCTACTACAAAGGCAGCTTATGAATTGGCTCAGACTTATGGCATAGAGATGCCGATAACAGAAGCTATTTATCAAGTCGTTTATAACAAAGCAGATGTCAAACATGTCATTTTGAATTTGATGCAACGAGAAGGCAAAGCAGAGTGAGGGTCTTGACTATTCTCTGTATTTTGGTAAAATAAGGTAAGACATTATTGCTTACAAAAAGTAAGTGTATGAATAGAAGATGTATGAAACACGTGTCATCGAGAGGAGAACAGTCAGTGGAATCAGAAACAAAATTATACGATGTAATAGTCATCGGGGCCGGGCCTGGAGGGCTAACAGCTGCTCTATACGCGTCTCGTTCCAACCTTTCCACCCTTATTCTTGAAAAGGGATTACCCGGTGGACAAATGAATAACACAGCAGACATTGAAAATTACTCTGGCTTTGATAGCATCCAAGGACCAGATTTATCTATGAAAATGTATGAAGGTGCAAAAAGATTCGGTGCAGAGCATGTGTATGGAGATGTACAAGAAGTTGTTGATAAAGGATCTGTTAAAGAAGTTAAGACGTCAGATAAAACGTATTTAGCTAAAGCAGTCATTATAGGAACTGGAGCAGAGCATAAAAAGCTGGGAGTTCAAGGTGAAGCAGAATACAACGGACGTGGTGTTTCTTATTGTGCTGTTTGTGATGGAGCTTTCTTTAGAGATAAACATGTCGTCGTTGTTGGCGGTGGAGACTCTGCGGTTGAAGAAGGAACGTATTTGACTCAGTTTGCTAAAAAAGTAACAATTATTCACCGAAGAGATGAGTTGCGTGCTCAAAAAATCTTACAAGATAGAGCCTTTAAAAATGAGAAGGTAGATTTTATATGGGACTCTGTCGTTGAAGAGATTACCGGTGAAGAGACGGTTAATGGTATACACATTAGAAATGTCAAAACAGGAGAAGTGTCTACTATAGATGCAGAAGGGACATTTATTTATATCGGTTTACTTCCAAACTCAGACGAGTTTCGTTCTTTAGGTATTACGAATGAAGAAGGCTGGATCGTGACGGATGAAAACAGAATGACCTCTGTACCCGGAATCTTCGCCATTGGTGACGTGAGAGACACTGTCCTGCGTCAAGTGGCTACAGCGGTTGGAGATGGTTCGATAGCCGGGAATGCAGCCTATCAGTATGTAGAAGAATTAAAAGAGAGCTTAGAAAAACAAAAAGCATAAACTATCATTTAGAGTAAGCAGCGTTCGAAGGATATGGACGCGTGCTTACTCTTTTTTTACTTGTAATGACAATCGATTGGTTTCAGAGGTTAAGATTTCTTCAAATAGAAAAGCCTTTATTTGGAATAACAGAAGCAATTTGCTGTCATTCATGCAAGTGAGTATAAAAAGTGATACAATAAAAATATAAGTGAAAAAATATGAAAGAGAGATGAGGGAGAAATATGGAATGGTCAGAAAGCTACGAAACATGGTTGAATCATCCAACGTTGGATAGCGAATTAAAAAAAGAATTGGAAAGCTATCAGGATAATAAAACGTTATTGGAAGATTCCTTTTACACCTCACTGGAATTCGGAACAGCTGGAATGAGAGGGGTTATTGGTGCAGGTACTAATAGAATGAACATCTACACTGTCCGTCAAGCATCAAAAGGTTTAGCCCTCTTTATTGAAAACCAGGGAGAAGATGCGAAAGAAAAAGGAGTCGCCATAGCGTATGATTCTCGTCACATGTCTAAAGAATTTGCGATGGAAGCAGCAAAAACATTAGCTGTTCATGGAATTCCCTCTTATGTTTTCGAGGATTTACGTCCAACCCCTGAATTATCCTTTGCGGTCAGACATTTAAAAACGGCTGCAGGAATTATGATTACCGCTAGTCATAATCCTGCTGAATATAATGGATTTAAAGTGTACGGGGAAGATGGAGGACAGCTCCCTCCAAAAGAAGCAGATGAATTAACTTCTTTTGTTAGAAGTGTCTCAGATATTTTATCCATTGAAACGATGGACGAAACGGAAGCCGCTGAGAAAGAACTCCTCACTATTTTAGGGAAAGATTTAGACCGTGCTTACTTAGACGCTTTAAAAAGAGTGACAATAGACCCCGAGCTTATTAACAGACAGGGAAGAGAGTTGAAGATAGTCTTTACCCCTTTGCATGGAACAGGAAAAATGCTGGGAGAAAAAGCCTTACAACAAGCCGGGTTTAGAAACGTCTTTTTAGTGGAAGAACAAGCCGATCCAGATCCTGATTTCTCAACTATAAAATCTCCTAATCCAGAAGATGAAGCCGCCTTTGAACTAGCCTTTAAAAAAGGAAGAGAAGTCGGTGCTGATATACTGATTGCAACAGACCCTGATGCAGACAGACTAGGTTTAGCAGTTAGAACAGCGGGAGAATACTATGAGTTGCTTTCAGGTAACCAGATTGCAAGCTTGATGATTGACTACATTTTAAAAGCGCACGAAAAGAAAGGAACACTTCCAAGTAACAGTGTCATGATTAAGTCCATTGTATCCAGTGAATTGCCAAGCGCAATAGCAGATAAGCATGGCGTAGAGACTATGGATGTATTAACCGGCTTCAAATTTATCGCAGAAAAAATTAAAGAATTTGAAGAAACACATTCCCATACCTTTATGTTTGGTTTTGAAGAAAGTTATGGCTATTTAGTGCAGCCTTTTGTAAGAGATAAAGATGCTATACAGGCTTTAGTCATGGTTGCAGAGATGACAGCTTTCTATAAAGAAGAAGGATACAGTTTGTTTGACACCCTGCAAGAGCTCTATCATGAATATGGTCATTACAAGGAAAAAACAATTTCTGTCACATTAGAAGGACAGGAAGGTTCTAAGAAAATCAAAGAACTAATGGCTCATTTAAGAGAAAATGCGCCAACTGAGTTCGGGAATATAAAAGTTGAAGTCACTGAAGACTTTAAAAAGCAGACTAGAGCCCGTTTCGGTGACGAAGAATCGATTAATCTACCACCAGCGGATGTCTTGAAATATAAATTAGCTGATTCTAGTTGGATAGCTATTAGACCATCTGGAACAGAACCTAAGATTAAATTCTACATCGCAGCTAATGATGATTCAGGTGTAGAAGTAGAGGGAAAAATGAAACTATTTGAGCAAGATATTCAAAAGATTGTAGACAAAGCTAAATAGACACATATCAAAATCCCCACGGAAGAATGATTATTCTTTTGTGGGGATTTGTTTGAACGACAAATGACTCTTTAGAGAACACCTATACATGACACGCCAGGGATGTTATAATAGAGTGAACTCTATATGGAAGAGATTTACATAAGGGTATAGGAGGAAAGCACATGAAAGATAATTTAGATTTAGTCATAATCACGGGTATGAGTGGTGCAGGAAAAACTGTAGCGATGCAAAGTTTTGAAGATATGGGATACTACTGTATTGACAATATGCCTCCTAATTTACTTCCTACATTTTGGCAGTTAGTCAGAGAGTCTGGTCAATTCGGTAAGATTGCCTTAGTAATGGACTTGAGAATGAAAGACTTTTTTGAAGAGATTAATCAGGTGATTCAAACCTTAGACAATACATCTTATATTACCAGTCGCATTGTTTTTTTAGAAGCAACAGATCAGGAATTGGTATCACGTTACAAAGAAACCAGAAGAGCCCATCCACTCGCTCAAAATGAACGCACGCTAGAAGGTATTCAGAAAGAACGAGAACTCTTATATGAAATTAAGACAAAGGCTCAATTTGTTATCGATACAAGTAACTTAACTCCTAGACAGCTAAGAGAAAAGCTAATCGGGAAATTTAAAGCAAAAGAAAAAGAAATGTTTCGTGTTGAACTGGTTTCATTTGGCTTTAAGTATGGCAGTCCTATAGACGCAGATATAGTTATGGATGTCCGGTTCTTACCGAATCCCCATTACATTGATGAGTTGAGACCCCAAACAGGTTTAGATGAACCTGTCTATGATTACGTCATGCAGCAACCTGAAACAGAATCTTTCTACAAACATTTTACAAGTCTACTTGAAACAACACTGCCAGGTTATAAAAAAGAAGGGAAAAGTAACCTGACTATTGCTATTGGTTGTACGGGTGGCAAACACAGATCAGTTGCTTTAGCAGAACGCGTGGCTGCAAAGATAAAAGCAGACGGGTATCCTGTGAACATTACCCATCGGGATAAAGATAAAGTAAAGGAGTCCACTGTGCGATCATGAAACAATTAAAAATTACGAACAGAAGACCAAAAATAGTAGTTATTGGGGGAGGAACAGGTCTACCTGTTATCTTAAGAAGTTTAAAAGAAAAAGATGCGGACGTGACTGCTGTCGTTACCGTAGCGGACGATGGGGGAAGCAGTGGGGCTTTAAGGAAAAGTTTCAATGCTGTCCCCCCTGGAGATTTAAGGAATGTCTTAACGGCTTTATCAGATATCCCAGAGTTACAGAAGCAAATCTTTCAATATCGTTTTAAAAAAGATGACTCTACATTATCAGGCCACACTATTGGGAATTTAATTATTTCTGCGACAGCTGATATGGAAGGGAATATTTACAGAGCCATTCAATTGCTAGCGACGATGATGCATGTCAAAGGCCATGTCTACCCTGCAGCTGAGGAACCGCTCGTCTTACATGCGAAATATATGGATGGCACAACAGAGTCAGGAGAATCGCATATTCCTAAAAAAGGGAAGATGATTGATTATGTGACCGTGACATGCACGGATGAAAACAAAACAGTTAAAGCAGGACGAAAAGTAAAGTCTTCTATAATGGATGCAGACATGGTTGTGTTAGGACCGGGAAGTCTGTTTACGAGTATATTACCTAATTTAATGATTCCAGAAATAGGCGAAGCTTTATTAAAGACTGAAGCAAAAGTGGTGTATATTTCTAATATTATGACACAACTCGGTGAAACAGAAAACGTGAACGATGCTGACCATATTAAAGTTCTTCATAAACACCTGGGTCAAAAATTCATTGATATCGCTCTAACTAACATAGGACAAGTCCCCGAATTTTATATAGAAAATGAACAGAATGAAGAGTATTTATTACAAGTAGAACATGACTTTAAAGGGCTTCAAGAAGAAGTGCCGCTCATTATTTCCGATGACTTTTTACAACTCACCTCAAAGGGAGTCTATCATAATGGTGAAAAAGTGGCAGAGGAAATCTTTAAAACAGCCTTTAACAGTCAAAGAAAAATCAAAGAATATTTTAAAAATGCATAAAGCTGTTCTTTGAGTAAAGGGTGTGAAAACATGTCATTTGCATTTGATGTAAAAAAAGAATTAACCATGCTGGAAGTTCATCCTGAACATGCCAAAGCCGAACTGGCTGCATTAATTCGCATGAACGGGTCACTGAGTATTATCAATCAGGATTTTCTTTTAAACGTTCAGACGGAGAATGCAGCGATTGCGAGACGGATCTACACGCTTATTAAAGATAACTTTGATGTCGAATCGGAATTGCTTGTGCGTAAAAAAATGAAGCTAAAGAAAAATAATGTGTACATCGTGCGGTTGAAAAGCGGCAGTAGACTCATTTTAAAAGAACTGGGAATTATGGATGGAATGCTCTATAACGGGCATATACCAGATGAAATTAAATTAAACAAACAAAAAATCAAATCCTATTTGAGAGGCGCATTTTTAGCCGGAGGTTCGGTAAACAGTCCGGAAACAAGCCGATACCATTTGGAAATATACTCGAGCTATGCCGAACACAATAATGATGTATGTGAAATGATGCATACCTATGGCTTAAATGCGCGAGTACATGAGAGACGAAATGGGTATATTGTGTACTTAAAAGAATCTGAAAAAATTGCTGATTTCTTAGCTTTAATAGGCGCAACAAATAGTATGTTCCGTTTTGAAGATGTGCGTATTGTCAGAGATATGAGAAATTCAGTGAATCGTTTAGTCAACTGTGAAAATGCCAATATGAACAAAACGATTGATGCCGCTGGGAGACAAATTGAAAACATCCGCCTTATTGAACGAGTGAGCGGCTTAGATACTCTTCCTGATAAACTAAGAGAAATAGCTGAATTAAGAGTGGCTTACCCAGATGTCAGCCTAAAGGAACTAGGAGAATTGGTTCCCAATGGGGGAGTTTCGAAATCTGGAGTCAATCACCGTCTAAGAAAAATCACAAAAATAGCAGAAGAGATTAGAGAAAATATCAAAGTATAACCAATCTATTATTTCCTTCACGGATGTGTTGAGGAAATAATAGATTTTTTTTGAATAAAATTTAAATTATACATTATATCGATTTTGATATGTTAACAAAGGTTTTAATGTAGTGTGATAGCTTATTTAGAAAGTGCACACAATAATGCCATCTGAGAGAATAAATAAGGGAAGCGCCAATTCTCATTTGAGCAAACTTATTGAGAAAAGTTTTAAGAGATACCACTTAAAGTAGTCAATTGTTTAGAAACTCAGTTTGTAATTAATACAATCTGATTAAAGAGATATGGAAGAACAGAGCAACTGCAAAATCATTTTTTCACAAACTTTATTTTGAATGTAATAAAGAAGAGAATGAGAATCATTTTCAATTGTAATATTTGCGAGATGAAAATGGTTAAAAGTCTTGATATATCTTTACATTCTCTGTATATTCTTGAAGTAGTTGTTAATGCCATTATTTTTTATTTTTTCATGTGAATTTATCACTAAACATAGAGGGATCACACTGACTAGTGTTTATATTTAGATACCCAGTGACATTTTGAGGAGGAAAGGGAATGCATTTTAAAACAAAAAGGAAAGCTGTCCATCCTGAGTATAATAAAGAGCGCACACGAGACAAAGCGGTTGAACGCATCGATGCGCCGACTATTATGGTCTATCCCATGTCTATGCACATCGGAGCACCAGCAAAACCTGTTGTAGAAGTAGGAGATAAAGTCAATGTTGGAACATTAATAGGTGAAGCTCAAGGGTTTATTTCTGGAAATGTTTTATCTTCAGTAAGTGGAGAAGTTATCTCTATTGAAGATAGAGTAGGGTTAAACGGATTGACTACAAGTATCATTATAAAAAATGACGGGGAATATGTTGAAGAACCTCCATTTCCTGAGGCTGGAGAGTCAGTCGCACCAGAATTGATACCAGAATTAATTAAGCGTGCCGGTATTGTTGGTATGGGTGGGGCAACCTTCCCGACTAACGTAAAAATGGCTCCACCTGCAGACAAAAAAATCGATACGCTTATTTTAAACGGTGCAGAATGTGAACCATACTCTACCGCTGATTTCCGAACAATGTTTGAGTATGCCGATGAAATCATCGAAGGCATTCGTGTCATTGATAGTGTATTCAATGTTGATAAAGTCTATATCGGAATTGAAGATAATTCTTTAGAAGCTGGAGAAGCATTGAAAAAAGCAGCTGCAGGCTATGACAAAGTAGAAGTCAAAGTACTTCCTGCACAATATCCTCAAGGATCTGAAAAGCAGTTAATTGAAAACTGTACAGGACGTCAAGTTCCTCCCGGGTCTCTGCCGGCTGACGTTGGGTGTATTGTATCTAACGTTGGAACCTTCCAAGCGATTTATAGAGCTGTTCGTTTAGGTAAACCAATGGTTGAGAGAGTAACGACTATTAATGGAACTCCTTTAGCTGAACCGAAAAACTTGCTTGTTCGTATCGGAACACCTATCGATGATGTGATTGATATATGCGGTGGCTTTGTAGAAGCGCCTAAGAAAGTTATTCACGGAGGACCGATGATGGGTAAAACGATTGACGACGGAGCTATTCCGATTACTAAGGGAACCACACACGTCACTTTCTTAACTGCCAAAGAAGCACACGAAGATGAACGTGTCGATTGTATTCGCTGTTCAGAGTGTATTAATGTCTGTCCTGTGAGCTTACAGCCTATTTTAATTAGTAACGCTTACGAAAGAGGAGACATTGAGAAAGCGGAACAATTAGGAGCTATGGACTGTATTGAATGCGGGAACTGTTCATTCATCTGTCCTTCTAAGATTCCATTACTAGAAAATATTAGAAAAGCTAAAACAGCTATCAAACAAAAGGCGGTGTAAAGATGTCTACTAATAAAGGAAAAACGACCTTAGCTGACTACGACTTAATGATGGACGAGTCGCCTCATGTATTTGAAAAGTGGTCTTCACAATGGATTATGTTACAGGTAATCATTGCCTTGATTTTCCCACTTATCGCGGGGGTTTATTTTTTCGGTACTCAGACTTTATGGGTTACAGCCTTAGCTGTTGTCACATGTGTGGTGAGTGAATACCTCTATGAAAAAATAGTCCGTAAAAGAATGACTATTAATGATTTATCTGCTGCTGTGACAGGGATGTTACTTGGATTAAGTATGCCTAACGGGGTATCTTGGTTCAGTGTTGTCTTAGCTAGTCTATTTGCTATAATTATTGTCAAAATGATTCCTGGAGGAATTGGTAGAAACAGATTTAATCCTGCTGTAGCGGGACGTATAACCTACTTAATGGCTCCTTGGATTGTCAACACTTTTGTATCGGGTGCTGACCTGATCACGACAGCCAGTTCTGCAGAAGCTATTACAACAGCAACTCCAACTGATTTAGTTGCTACAGCAACTCCTCTGTTTTATATTTCCAGTGGAGCCACGGAAGTTCCAGAAGGAGCACAAACACTGTGGAATATGTTCCTTGGTAACCAAGGAGGATGGGGCGGATCATTAGGTGAAACCAGTTCATTAGCTTTACTTATTGCTATGGCCTACTTAATTTTCAGAAAAATAATCAATCCGAAAATTCCGGCTTTATATATCGGGACGGTGGCTCTTATTATGCTCGTCTATTCAGGATTTGACTTCCAGTATATGATGTATCATGTATTGAGTGGAGCGTTGCTATTAGGAGGAACGTTCATGGTGACGGATTATGCTTCAGGAGGATTAACTCCTCATGGAAGAACCATTTATCCTATAATGGCTGGAATTATTACAGCTGCCTTTAGAATTTCGCCTTTTTCACCAGAAGGTGTTGGATTTTCGATTCTGATTATGAATGCGATCATTCCATTCGTCGATAAAATGGTTATGCCAAGAATATATGGACACAAAAAGCGCCCATCAGTTCATCCGGATTATGATTTGACAGAGCCACTAAATAAAAGAGACATTTTAGCAGAGAAATAAGCTAATTAATAGGATATAATTAAAACGACTGTTCGAAAGCACAGTCGTTTTTTTAACAGGTTCTTATTCGTAAATGAGGTGGAAGCATGACTCGTCAAACGCGCAAACTATTCAGTTTTTTTGGGATCGTATGTATGGTGATCCTCTTATGGGCATGTACAGGTCCAGAAGCAGAGCCTACTCCCTATGAAGAGGTCAATACGTTACGGGGTGTAAGGTTGACCTTAGATAAGGAAGTATACGAATCAGAGGATGATCGCTTTTTACTTACTGTGCATAATGACTCTTCCAAAGAGGTTACTTACGGAGTGGCTTATACACTTGAAAAACTAAATAATCATCAATGGTATGTGGTCGAACCAGAAGAAGAAATAGCATTTATTATGATTGCCCATATATTGGGTTCAGGAGAAGAAGCTCAAGAGGAAATTAATTTGGACTTTTATGAACCCCTTGAGCCCGGCCATTACCGAATAGTCAGAGAGATAGAAGGAGAAGTCCTGACGGCGGAATTTCAGGTCAGATAAAACGCGTGTGATAGAATTTTCTATCACACGCGTTTTAATTATCAAGGGATGCTTTTATGGTATTGATTGATAGTATATTTTCATTTTTGCCTATCTTCGAAATTAAATCAATCAGATTAAACTGATTAGGAAGGTGGAGAGTATACAAGTCTTTGCATATTGAAGAGCCATCTTCTAAATAACTAATGGAATGATCAGTTGAGACAACAGTAATATTATTCTCCGAAAAGTGTTCTTTAATGAACTCTAAGGTTTGATCCGCAGATTTATATTCAATCTCTAATTGTTTAGTCCGCTCGATTTTAAAAATGCTTTTTACAAGCCTTAATACAATGAGCATGATAATCGTGCTTGAGAAGGAAAGGAAATAATAGCCCATACCAACAGCAATCCCTAAACTAGCTACCGCCCAGATAGACGCAGCGGTTGTGAGTCCTGTAACTGAACGCCTGCTCACAATGATAGTACCTGCTCCAAGAAAGCCGATTCCGTTAACTATTTGAGCTGTTAAACGCGTAATATCAGTCGATAGCACGCCATTCAAATCTGGATTGTTACGAATGAATTCTATGACTAAATGACTTGCACCTAATTGAGTGAGAGTAATAATAGTTGCGCCAAGAGCAACTAAAGTGTGCGTGCGCATACCAGCATCTCGTCCTTTTAACTCTCGTTCGTACCCTATAGCTCCACCAAGTAAAGCAGCTAAAATTAATCGAGCTAAAAGTTCTATGTGACTAATGTCCATGTTTAACCTCCTAATGCGGAATAAGTAGCGTACTTTTAGTATACATTATTTTTAAAAGTAAATTTAGCGTTTGCAATTACTTTAAACTTTTTTAATCTTACTGTATACTTATACTTATACTTATGATTATGGTGTCAAAACCCCATAATTTTAAGCACTTAATCAACTTGAAATGCTCAAAAGTATACAGT
>NZ_BAAACW010000062.1:0-13883 GCF_039521845.1 Alkalibacterium iburiense | reverse complement strand
AGTCGGCTTTAATTTTACTTTGAGCACTTTAACACAGGACTTTGTCTGTTCTTTTTTCACTCGCTTCACCTCTATCACGAATACAAACGTGTGTTCTTTTTTGTTAACTTTAGTATATCACTCCGTCAACGGAAAGGCTAGAGAAATGTATACTTAATTTTAAAAGAAAAAGAAGACAAACCAAGCAGGCACTTATCTCCATTTACGCTCTCATCCCACGATTAAAACCGTGGGCTTTCACGCTTGATAGTTCTGTAATTATCCCCAATCGTATGGTCCAACATATCTGTCAGCCATTTTTCTCTCGGCATCCCAAGTAAATGCTGTCCCTTGTTCCAGATCTGCTCTAATAATTTTGCACCTGCCGATTCCTTCGTTTCTAAAAAGGCTTCAAAACGTTCTTCTCTTCCACTGGATTCTTTCACCATTGTGCCTAACATGTCTTTGTTAGCGATATGTGTTTCTCTAGTCGCAAACTCTCCTAGAAGAAAAAAAGCTTCTCTTGGAATCGGGGCAGTCCAGTTGGGATTGCCTCTTCCCGCATTCAACCATTCTTTTGACTCTTTTTGTGCCTCCACTGATTTTTCCAAATACAAACTAAGTTCAAAAGGGCTTAAGCTCTCTAAATTTTGTTTCAAGGTTCCACTCCTATTTTCTTTTTCATTCATCTTTAGTGAGTGTAACAAACCTAGTCGAGCATTCACTCTTACTGAATGTATTCTAATAGACTCTTATTTTATTCTCATTTTGTTTTCAGATTCAATCCCGTTCTTGCTTCTCTTCTCTCTTAAAAAGGAAAAAAGACTTCCAATTAAGGAAATCTTCTTTATCCATTGATTATAAATAGGCTTTGAACCATGCTTTTATTTCTTCTAACCGTTCTATTCTTAAATGTGGCAACCCTTGTCTGGATAAGCCGTGACTAGACTGCGGATAGAGAACCATTTTAGTGTCTACTCCTTTTTTCTTCATGGCTGTATACATCTGCTCTGCCTGTTCTTGTGGGCAACGCAAATCTTCTTCTCCATGAATAATGAGTAAAGGCGTGTCAACATTTTGGGCATAGGCTAGAGGTGACATTTTCCATAATTCATCCGCTTGACTGATGTCGCGCTGTAGCTGGAACTCTACAAAGAAAGCTCCGACATCACTTGTGCCATAAAAACTGACCCAGTTAGAAATACAGCGCTGCGTAACAGCCGCTTTAAACCGATCGGTATGCCCAACAATCCAGTTAGTCATAAAGCCTCCGTAACTTCCACCTGCCACAAAAAGCTTCTCTTGATCGATTTCTGGATACTGTTCCAGCACATAATCTGTTCCGAGCATGATATCTTCGTAATCTTTATTTCCATAATCCCCTAAAATAGAGGCCACAAAATCCTGTCCGTAACTGTTGCCTCCACGCGGATTGAGCATCACGACGCCGTAGCCTTCTGAAGCGAGTTGCTGCATTTCATGGAAGAAGGTCTCCCCATAGTTCACCTGAGGACCCCCGTGAACGTACACTATAGCCGGGTGGGATGCTTTGCCATTAACAGGTTTAACATACCAGCCTTGAATATCCCAGTCTTCGGCTCCTTTATACCAGAACTCCTCCACTTCGGCTAATTGGTAGTCTTTATCAAATGTGCTATTTGGGTTATATAGCTCTTCTAACTCTTCGCTTTCTGTATTCAAAAGGGCTAATTTACTTGGTGTCTCCAAGTCAGAATACGTCACAGCGAATAGCATCTCTTTTACCCAATCCCCATCTGTTAAATGGAATTTCTGATCAACCAGCTTCTCATTTTCTCCATCCAGGTTTCCTTTATAGAGCTGCAATTTCCCGAATGCAGATACGGGATAAACAAATTCTGTACTAGATACCCATTTAACAGGAAAGCCTTGTGTCTTCTGTTGGAAATCTCCAATCAAGGTATCCCCTACCTGTTTATCTTTTTCTGATACACGTTTGAAGGTGCGCTCTTTTCTGTTCCAGGCATATAAAGCTGTCAATGTGACAAAGGCATAGCCAAAATCACTGCCGGAAAATAAGAAGACTTCTTCGTCCTCATTGACCGTTTCAAATGAAAAGCTTCCTTTTGGTACATCAGCTGTCACTAGTCGGCTGGACTTCGCTGCGACATCATACTCGTACACACTGGCTCCATAAACCCATTCATCATCTGGATTGAGTCGGTCGACATAAAGTAAGAAACTTTCATCTTTTGATACATACTGAAAACGGAATGGCGTGTCTTTTTCTAAAATGACACTGACTGTTTTAGTCGCCAAATCGATTTTTTTGACCTTGTGTGTGCGTTCTGATTCCGTGATGCCTCGGCCGTCCATTTTATATTGCAACTTGGTGATCTTTTTGGGTTGAACCTTTTTAGACTCTTCTTTTTCTTTCTCTTTTTCAGACTCCGGTTTTTCACTGCTTTGATAATAAACGGCCGCGCTGTTGCTTGTCCATTTATAGGTAGAGACTCCATCTTTTTCATCTGTTAAAGGTGCCGCTCCCCCTCCTGTCAGAGGCATAAGATGAACTTGAGGTTTTTTCTCTTTATCACCTGCTACAAAGCTGAGCCATTTCTTATTTGGAGAAATGTCAATAGATGAGGGATTCAGCTCTTCACTCACCCATTGAGTGCGTTCTTTTGTTTGAGTATGTATACTCCATAAAGACGTTTTATAACTGTTCTCTTCTTTGTCCATGCGCGTTTCTAAATAAAACACCCGGTCCTTATACACTAAAGGCTGGGATACATTTTTCAGTTCAAATAAAGTTTCACTCGTTATCGGTTTCAATTTATCGTCTCCTCATTTTTCACATTGTTAAAATTCTATTATCATTTTCTCACTCTTTTATTATCTCGTCAATAAACAGTATCAGCATTTTGTTCATCTCCCCTTCCTTTAGGCTTCCCTCCTACCCATATGGTATACTAAAGAGGCAAAGTTATAGAAAGGGTGAGGGATATGACAGTCCAAAAAAGAAGTCAAAAGATTATTTTAATTGGAGATGGGGCCGTTGGGTCCAGTTATGCTTTTGCTTTAGTTAATCAAAACATCGGACAAGAATTAGGGATTATAGACGTGAATGCAAGGAAAGCAGAAGGTGATGTAATGGATTTATCCAGTGCCTTAGCTTTTACAGCTCCTAAAAACATTTATGTTGCTGACTACGCAGACTGCCATGATGCTGATTTAATTGTGTACACAGCTGGTGCTTCGCAAAAGCCGGGGGAAACACGCTTGGATTTGACTGAAAAGAATTTAAGAATTACAAAAGATGTCGTAGAAAAAGTGATGGCCAGCGGGTTTGATGGCTTGTTTCTAGTAGCGACCAATCCGGTAGATATCTTAACTTATGCGGTATACAAGTATTCCGGTCTGCCATCACACAAAGTCATCGGAAGCGGAACCTCATTAGATAGTGCCCGTTTCAGACAAGCCATAGCTGATTTACTCGATGTGGATGTTAGAAATGTCCATGGGTATATCATTGGCGAACACGGTGACACGGAATTTCCGGTCTGGTCGCATGCGAATGTGGCTGGCTTACAGATCACTGAATGGCTGAATAATAATCCAAACACAGATGAAGAAGCATTAGTTAAGTTGTTTTTCTCTGTGCGTGATGCGGCTTATGACATTATAGAAAGAAAAGGAGCGACTTTTTACGGGATTGCGGCCTCATTGGCACGTATTACTCGAGCGATTTTCAATAATGAACAGGCCGTTCTGCCTCTTTCAGTCTATTTAGAAGGCCAGTACGATGAGCACGACATTTACATCGGTACCCCTGCCATTATAAATAATGAAGGCATTAAGCATATTGTAGAAATTCCATTAAACGATTCTGAAAAAGAAAAAATGAAACACTCCGCTGCAACGATTCGGGCTCACTTAAAAGAAGTGCTGGAAAGCAATCCAGACTTAAACTTTTAAAGTGACCAAAAAAATAAGCCAAGTGACTGTATAAGCGGTCACTTGGCTTTTTTGTTTTTTCTTACATCGGTATAATAATGTCTTCCTCTTCGTGCAGTTCTTCTCCTTCAGGCGACTCGGCATGAATTTCGATGATCAACTGATGAGGTAAAACTACGGCCGTTTCACCCGGCTGACTGATCCATCCCCGACGCACACCTAACTGGTCAGGGCTGTTGTCTTCTTTATTACGGATTCGCGTGCCATCTACTTCGATGATATTGTACTGGCCTTCAGCTGGATCCAGTTCAATTAGTTCATGAGGTGTCTCTTCACTGAGTTCCACCCGGTACACTTCTTCACCAGATACAGTCACGGTAGCAATAATCCGAGCATTTTCATCTATGTTTCCTAAATGATACCCATAGACGATATGAGGAATAAAGGACGCAATGAGGAGAAAGACTATAATCACAACATCCAATGGTTTCATATGACGTAAATGGTATTTTATTCGTTTGCTTAAAGAGACTATTTTTTCAATCATCTCATCGCTCCTTTCCTCATCCTACTTGTGTATTCTTCTGTTAAAAAGGTAAGAAAGACGCCGCATCCCATGACCCCCCTCATTTAAAATCCCTTAATGTGAATGAGTGTCATGGAATGTTAGGCGTCTTTTTAATTAATCTGAATACCCTTTGAATTGTTTCTCAAATAATGGAGAAACGGATCTGTTTTCATGTATACGTTTAATGGCTTGTCCCATCAATTGTCCTACACTGACTTGAACAACTTTATCGATTTTCTTCTCTTCAGGTAAGAGAATCGAGTCTGTTACAATCATTTTCTTAATCGGTGAATTCTCAATGCGCTCAATAGCTGGACCAGAAAATACCGGGTGTGTGCCACAGGCATAGACGTCTTTGGCTCCTTTTTCAAGCAACGCTTCAGCCGCAATGGTCATGGTTCCCGCTGTATCAATCAAGTCATCTATTAAGACAGCTGTTTTCCCTTTGACTTCCCCAACAATGTTCATCACCTCTGCCACATTGGCTTTCGGTCGACGTTTATCAATTATGGCTAATGGTGACTTTAAGAACTCAGCCAGCTTACGCGCACGTGTCACCCCTCCGTGATCGGGAGACACGACAACGGTATCTTCTCCCCCTAATCCTTTATCTAAGAACCAGTTGGCTAGAAGAGAGGCACCTAGTAAGTGATCCACTGGAATGTCAAAGAATCCTTGAATCTGAGCTGCATGTAAATCCAGAACCAGCATACGGTCCGCTCCAGCTTGCATAATCATGTTAGCGACTAATTTCGCAGTAATGGGTTCTCTCGAACGCGCTTTTCTATCTTGCCTAGCATATCCATAATAAGGCATCACAATATTGATTGTTTTCGCACTTGCACGACGCAAAGCATCAATCATAATCAAAACTTCCATTAAGTTATCATTGGTTGGTGCTGAGGTGGATTGAACAACGTAAACGTGATCTCCTCGAACACTTTCTTCAATGTTAATACGAATTTCTCCATCGCTAAATTTAGTAACAGACACTTTCCCTAGTTCTACACCTACGTCATCTGCTATTTTCTTTGCCAAAGGTTTGTTAGAACTCAAGGCAAATATCTTTAGTTTTGGATCTGAATAATGTTCGGACATGATGGCCTCCATCTTTTGTTTTTCTAATCTTTACCTACTCCTAGTTTATGCTTTAGAGCAAAATAAATCAACTATAGAAGCTAATGAAAGCCCTATAAGGAAAGAATTCTAATGTTTGTAAGGGAGTTGCTTCGCATAATCTTCTTTATTCACTTGACGGGCCCGTGCAATGGCCATAGCATCGGCAGGCACATCTTCAGTTATAGTCGATCCAGCCGCAATGAAGGCGTCTTTTTCAACTGTTACAGGTGCTACTAAATTAGCATTACATCCGATAAAGGCATTGTCGCCGACTTCGATGTGATTCTTTTCTTTTCCGTTGTAATTGACAAAAATCGTGCCACACCCGACATTAATGTTTTCACCTAGTGTCGCATCTCCAATATAAGTCAGATGACCGACTTTGGTGTTTTTACCGACTGTTGTTTTTTTCACTTCTACAAAGTTACCAATGTGGACATCTTCTTTAATAATGGAGTCTGGTCGCAAGTGACTGTTTGGTCCCACATCACTATTATTTTCCATAACAGTTGATTCAATCATGGAACTTTTCACTACCACGTTATCTCCGATTCGGCTATCTTCAATAACAGAATGCGTTCCGATGTGACAGTCTTCTCCAATGACAGTCGACCCTTTAAGGTATACGCCTGGTTCGACAACCGTATCCTGGCCGATTTTTACATCGACTTCAATATACGTTTGTTCCGGATCAATCAAAGTGACCCCATTTCTCATATGGGCTTCATTGATGCGTTTTTTCATTAATTTGCTCGCTTGAGCCAATGCCACACGGTCGTTTACGCCTAAAGCATCTTCTTTATTGGACAGCTGATAGGCAGAAATGAGTTCTTCTTCATTTTTCAGCAATTCAATCACATCTGGTAAATAATACTCGCCTTGTGAGTTATTGTTATCGACTTTTTTCAACGTTTCAAATAAAGCTTTATTATCAAAGCAGTACGTGCCCGTGTTGATTTCTTGTACAGCCCGTTCAGTTTCAGAGGCATCTTTATCTTCGACTATTTTTCTAACGGAATCATCTTCAGCCCGGATGACTCTTCCGTACCCGGCTGGGTCTTCAGCATGGGCCGTTAAGATGGTCGCTTTAGCTGATGTGTCTTCATGATGAGCGACTAAAGCTTTCAATGTTTCAGACGTTAATAAAGGCGTATCTCCGCAAATAACAAGAGTCGTTCCTTCTTTCCCTTCTAAAAGAGGGGCCACTTGTTCCACTGCATGGGCCGTCCCTAGCTGTTCTTCTTGTAAGACATACTCACTTTTTTCACCTAAGTAATCTTGAACTGTTTCGGCACCGACACCTGTTACAGTGACGATTTTATTCATCTGGGCTTCTAAAGCCTGGTCTACAACATGCCCCACCATAGGTTTCCCCATCACTGGATGCATGACTTTGTACAATTTTGACTTCATTCGGGTCCCTTGTCCTGCTGCTAGTACCACTGCAAATCGTTTTGTCATTAGTTTCTCCTTTTATCTCAATAGACGTTTTCTTCAATCTCAATAAGCCTTCTTCTAAAAACTCTCTTACATAATACTGTATGCTTCCTCTCATTTCAAGTTTTCAAAGGTGTATTGTTTGTTCAAACTTTTTAACTCTATTATAATGAATGAAGAGATTATTTATTTAATGTGTTCTAAAAGACACGTTATAAATTAAAGGAGGCAGTATAGAATGAGTAAAAACCAAACAGTGATAGGGAGTTATCAGACGGAAACAGAAACAGAACAGGTCATTAAGCGTCTGCAAAGTGAAGGCTACAAAAAAGAAGACATTACACTATTCACTAGTCACGAAAGAAGTGAAGAGCTGAATAATCCGCGAGGAGTCGATGTGGCCAATCCGGATGTGGATGGAACGGACGAGGACCATAACAATGACCGAAGTTTCTGGGAGTCTTTAAAAGATGCGTTCAAAGTGAGGGACGATGAGTATTACAATGACCCTAACTATGTTGAAGAAGATGACTTACTCCATATGTACCGTGATGATTTAAGAAAAGGGCATATTGTGGTGGTAGTCGATGAAGACAATGATGAGACCGACGCTAGAAATGATGCGCCCGTTGCAGACCATCCCACTGACACTCAGCTTGATACATTAGGTACAACAGCTGGCTTCCCTGAAGAAGGCTCTGTTCAAGGGATGGGAGACGGAGGCCAAAGACCCTTAGAGCCGAATTCAAATGATGGTACCCCACCAGAGTTGGAAGATACGCATGGCGAAGCTGATGTGTCAGAAGCAACAGAAGACCGCTTACGACAAGAACGTCGCAATAAATAATAACTGAATAAGCGAGCAAACTGGAGAGATAGGCAGAATAATGTCTATCTCTTTTTAATGGGAAAAAGTGGAAAAACCCGTTTCCTTATCATTCCGCTCATTTTTAACTTTTTGAGTGATGACGAAATGGCATTTCCCCCTCATACCACTGTTTTTAAAATACGCGTATGATACGCAAAGCTGTTTATCACTCATTCCACTATTTATAAAACACTCGTATGATACGCAAAGCTGTTTATCCCTCATTCCACTATTTATAAAACACTCGTATGATACGCAAGATGTGTTTATCCCTCATTCCATCCAATTTTAGGTGCCAGTATGATGGGGTTCTCATTTTCAAAAAGGTTAAAGCCTTGAGAACTCATTGAATCGCGTGCAAGAATGAATAAAAACACCCCATAATGGTGGATTGAGGTCCAACCTTTATGGGGTTTCTGTTTACAATTTATCTATAAAATCTCCTGGTACCACTTCAATGGTTCTTTCTTGCGTATGCACTTTGTCTACTTTAAGAAGAGATGTGTAGTCTGAAACAGAGCGCTCCCCTTTAAAAATATTCTCAGCGATGACAGTCGCTCCCACTACTTCAGAATTGAATTCTTCAATTAGGCTGATCATTCCATTCACCGTGCCTCCGCCTTTTAAGAAATCATCGACGATAACGACTTTAGAACCCATTTCTAGACTTCTACGAGAGAGTTCCATTTTTTCTACTCTATCTGAAGAAGATCCCGATACGTAATTGATACTAACTGTCGACCCTTCTGTTACTTTAGAATCTCTTCTTACGATAACAAAGGGAACATTTAAGTAAGAAGCAACAGCCTGGGCGATAGGTACGCCTTTTGTCGCTACGGTCATCACACTATCGACTTCTTTGTCTACATAAAGAGAAGCAATGGCCCGTCCGATTTTACGTAGCCATTTAGGCTCGCCTAACATATCCGATAGATAGACATAGCCTCCGGGAAGTAACCGTTTAGAATGATTCAGTTCATCACATAATTCTTGGATGAACGCTTCTACCGCTTCTTTTTCCATCTTCGGAATATACCGAACACCACCAGCAGCTCCGGGTACGGTTTCTAAAAAGCCCAATCCTCTTTTCGCAAAGGTATTTTTAGCGATCGTTAAATCTTCACTAATACTTGATTTCGCCGAATTATAACGTTTGGCAAATAAAGTCAGTGGGATGAGTGTATGGGGGTTTTCCAATAGATAATAAGTCATATCAATTAATCGTTCGCTTCTTTTTACTTTCATTGTTTACACCTCTTTAATTTGACGGACAATTTCTCTGATTCCCTTTTATTTTAACGTATTTTTTAGGGTTTAAACCTATTGTATCATTAAATCCTTATGAATGTTCGTTTTTTTAAAAGAGACCCATTCTTTTTTTCTAAGTGATATAAAAGTCTAATCCATATTTCTTTAAAAAATACCTATCCGGCTTTAGAGAGATTCAGATGTTTTTTTCTTCGGTTAATCTCTACTAATGAATCTTTAGAGAGATTCAGGCCGTTTTTTTGCTTCCGAATCCCTCTAATCCGTTTGGCTTGAGTCCACTTTATTGACTTTTAAAAGATTTGTCTTTCTATTGCTTACCTATCTATAGCTAATATAATTCAGATTCTTAGGTAAAGTTTCCTTTACACCCGGTTACAAGTATGCTATCTTTATGTAAAGGTTACTTTACCTTCCTAATGCGAGGAGAATGACAATGAAAAATAAGTTGGAAGAAATTCGTAAACGTCATAACATTACACAAAATGACTTAGTAGACATCTTAGACGTATCAAGACAAACGATTAGCTCCATAGAAAACGGACGTTACAACCCCTCACTTGAACTGGCTTTCAAAATAGCACGCCATTTTAATCTAACAATAGAAGATATTTTTATTTTTGAAGATGACAAGGTATGAGGCAGTTGAGATGTTCACGCACCTAATTGAATCATTTCATTAAAAGCGTACTTCTGGACTTAAAGGTTACTTAACACCTATCTTTGTTATCCTTTTCGCTTTTCTTCTAGTTATTAGGACGTGTAAAAATTATTTCCGTACAAAAAGTAAAGAGTATTAAAAAAAAATGAAAAGGAGTTTTGTTATGTTTAAATTCTTCAATCACAAAAGAAATACGCACTTCTCATTTTTCTTGACATTATTCTTTTCCTAGGGGGGTTAGCTTGGTCAATTTCGTCAGCTACCAAAAGTGGCGATTACCCAAGAAGCCCCCACTTCAAGCAACTCGTTAGGGTGGTAAGTGGTGGGTAGTTCACTGTATTTATACCTGTTTGAGTATATTAAAAACCGCATCCACTAGAGGGACGCGGTTTCTTTGTTATTTTGTATCGATTTCGATGAGTAAGTCATTGGTTTGAATTTGGTCGCCTTCTTTAACATATAAGCTTCCAACTCTTCCATCGATAGAAGCACGAATGGTTGTTTCCATCTTCATGGCTTCTGTTATGACAATTGGGTCACCTTTTTCAACTCTATCTCCACGTTTAACCAATACTTGCAGAACCGATCCAGGCATGGTTGCACCGATGTGCCCTTTATTAGATGGTTCAGCTTTTTTACGTAAGGCTCGAGTAGCAGTGACACTTTTATCTTGTACTTCAATTTGACGGCCTTGACCGTTTAATTCAAAATAGAGGATTCGGTTCCCATCCAAATCAGGATCTCCGATTTGATTTAACTTGATAATTAATGTTTTTCCTCTTTCGAGATTGACAGAGACTTGCTCTCCCATTCTCATACCGTAAAAGAATGTCGGTGTATCAAATTTGGTCACTTCTCCATACATATTGTAATAGAATGTGTAATCCAAAAAGACCTGCGGGTACATGATATAGGCCATCACTTCTTCTTCTGATGGCTCTCTATCCAAGTGTTCGCTTAATTCCTCTTTCACCTTATCAAAATCCAATGGCTCTTTATAAGCACCTGGGCGTTTTTCCAGAGGTTTTTCTCCTTTAAGAACAATGCGTTGCAGCTCTTCAGGGAATCCTCCTTCTGGTCTTCCGATATCCCCTTTAAAGAAGCTCACAACAGATGCAGGGAAGTTTAGCCCTTCTCCTTTTTCATAGATATCTTCTTCTGACAGGTTGTTTTGGATCATAAAGAGGGCCATATCCCCGACTACTTTTGATGAAGGGGTCACTTTGACAATGTCTCCAAACATACGGTTAACAGTGGTGTATGCTTCTTTAATATCATCCCATCTGTCTTCCAGTCCCACACCTTTCGCTTGCTGTTTCAAGTTGGTGTACTGACCACCGGGCATTTGGTGTGTATACACTTCTGTCGATGCGGCAGGCATAGCTTCTTCAAAATCAACATAGTATTTACGCACATCTTCCCAGTAGCGATTCAATTGCTCCACATTGTTTATATTAAAGCGCGGAGCATGAGAGGTGCCTTCTAGTGCATAGTATAAACTACTGATACTTGGCTGACTTGTTTTCCCACTTAAGGCACTTTGAGCGACATCAACGACGTCAACCCCTGCACGGATGGCCGCACCGTAAGTATAGACCCCATTTCCACTTGTATCATGCATGTGTAAATGTATCGGGACGGAGACTGTGTTTTTCAATTCTGAAATTAAACGGTAGGCTGCATGTGGTTTAAGCAGGCCGGCCATATCTTTAATAGCTATAATATGGGCACCGAGAGATTCTAATTCTTTTGCCAGTTTTTTATAATACGCCATGGTATACTTTGTCTGATTCGTATCATTTAAATCCCCTGTGTAACAAATGGCCGCTTCAGCAATTTTGTTTTGATCTCTGACAAATTGTATGCTTTTCTCCATTTGCGGAATCCAGTTTAAGCTGTCAAATATCCTAAAGACATCAATGCCGTTCTTAGCTGCCAGACGGATGAATTCCTCAATGACGTTATCCGGGTAATTCTGGTATCCCACCGCATTGGACCCTCTAAACAACATCTGGAATAAGGTATTCGGCATACGTTTACGCAGTTTTCTTAATCTGACCCAAGGGTCTTCTGTCAGGAAACGGTAAGAGACATCAAAAGTGGCGCCTCCCCACATTTCCATCGAAAAGAGCTCAGGGATAGCTTTTTCGGTTTCTTCTGCAATAGCTAGCATATCATGCGTTCTCATACGCGTAGCCAATAAACTTTGATGGGCATCTCGGAAAGTAGTGTCCGTCATTAAAACAGAATCCTGAGTTTTTAGCCATTTAGATACAGCTTCAGGTCCTTCTTTTTCCAAAATATGCTTAGGGTAGACAATATCTTTGGAAGGTAGAATCAGCTTTTCAGGACGTCTCGGTTCTTTAAAAGCTCGTTTTTCTACTTTACCAATTCCTGGGAATCCATTCACTGTCACATTCCCAATATACCGTAAGGTCTTGTTCCCTCGGTCACGCAGCTCGGAATACTCAAACAATTCCGGTGTTTCATCGACAAATCGCGTAGTTGCTTTCCCACTTGAAAACTCTGGGTGTTTCAATACATTAATTAAAAATGGAATATTCGTCTGAACCCCGCGAATTCTAAATTCCGTTAAGGCACGGACCATCTTTTGGACAGCTTTTTCATAGTTTCTTGCTTCGACTGATAATTTAACCAGAAGCGAGTCAAAATAAGGAGTGACGACCGACCCTTGGAATCCATTACCGGCGTCTAATCTTATTCCGAAACCACCTGGAGAACGGTAGGCATTAATTTTACCTGTATCCGGGTAGAAGTTATTGGCCGGATCTTCGGTGGTGATTCGGCACTGAATCGCTGCACCGACTATTTGAATATCTTTTTGTTCTGGAATACCTGCTTCTTTATGCATGTCTAGGCCTTGAGCAATTAAAATCTGGCTCTGAACAATATCGATATCTGTAATCATTTCTGTAATGGTATGCTCCACTTGAACACGCGGATTGACTTCAATAAAGAAGTACTCGTTCCCTTCAACTAAGAATTCAACGGTTCCGGCGTTAACATAGTTTACATGTTTCATGATTTTAACGGCCGCTTCACATAGTTCTTCTCTCACTTTTGGATCCAAGTCCACACATGGCGCAACCTCCACTACTTTCTGGTGGCGTCTTTGAACAGAACAATCCCGCTCAAACAAATGAACAATATTGCCGTGTGTATCTCCCAGTATTTGAACTTCAATATGTTTCGGATGAGCAATGTAGCGTTCGACATAAATGTCATCTTGACCAAAAGCTGCCTTGGCTTCACTTTTGGCTCGTTCGTATCCTTCTAACGCTTCTGCTTCATTATGGGCCACACGCATCCCGCGTCCTCCCCCACCGAGAGCCGCTTTCATCATGAGGGGGTAGCCGAATTCATTTCCGAAGGCAATCACTTCATCAACAGATGAAACAGGACCGTCTGTCCCTGGAATGGTTTGAATACCCGCTTCCACAGCAACTTGTTTCGCTTTAATTTTATCTCCGAAAATATCTAAGTGATGGGTATCAGGCCCAATGAATATAATGCCTTCTTCCTCACAGCGTTTGGCAAATTCGAGATTCTCTGATAAAAAGCCGTAACCGGGGTGGATCGCTTCTGCACCTGATTCTTTTGCAATTTGAATAATATTTTCAATATCGAGGTAGGCATCAATGGGTTTCTTTCCTTTACCAACCAGGTAGGCTTCATCCGCTTTAAAACGATGGACACTGACTTCATCTTCTTGAGCATATATTCCTACTGTCTTAATACCCAATTCAAATAGTGCTCTAAATATACGAATAGCTATTTCTCCTCTATTCGCGACTAATACTTTCTTCATATATTCTCACCTCAACTTAATTTAGATTACTTATCTAGCCTATCATTTTTAACCTTACAGTCTATTTTAGCAGAGAAGCGGGCTAAACAAAAACTTTTTTAAAAAGAGAGACTTGAGTTTTAAACGATATTAATCTATTTTACCAAAAAAAATCACTAGTGTTGCATAAAACTATATTCTTACCGGATTCTATATTTGTTAATTAAATCACAAGGTGTTT
>NZ_BAAACW010000061.1:0-41161 GCF_039521845.1 Alkalibacterium iburiense | reverse complement strand
ATTCAGAACTGAAAAAGTAATGGCTACGCACTATCCCAAAAGGGCGAAGGCGTAGCCGAAGCTTTTTTTAACACTTACAGACTAAAATCATATCGGACAAAGGCCACTCCGTTCAATTGCTGAATGGCTTTGAAGCCGACACTTTGGTAGAAAGCTTTGGTGCTCTCAGTATCATCCGTGATTAAAACCATTTGCCTAATGGATGCATTGTCTGCTATCACTCTTTCCATCAGTTCTTTTCCAATACCTCGTCTCTGAAAGTCAGGATGGACAAGAATATCTTGAATATATAAGATGGAAGCTCCATCACCAATCGTCCGGATTAGACCCACCAAACGCTCGCCTTTCCATGCGCTGATGTAGTAATAGGAGCCGGCTAATAGTTCTTTCATTTTTTCAGGATGATCAGTATAGCCTGTCCATTTAACGCTAGCGTACAAATCAGTTAAGGTATCAACCGAAATAGAATCATTCACTTTGTATTGAATCATGGGTTCACTCCTTTATGGCTCATTTTATCATATAATGGCAATGATTGGAGAAGAGCTGTCATAATCGGTATAGTATAAATAGACACTTAATTTGGAAAGGGTTGAATGACATGACTCATGATTTGAAACCGGAATTGGTTTACTATGCTGGAAACAGCTTATTGGAGGGACCGCTTTGGGATGACGAGCATCAGCTCTTATATTTTGTATCGATTTCAGATAACGTGATTTATCAGTTCAATGAAGAGACGACAGAAATTCAATCGTATGTAACGAGCGGACCAGTCGGAGCAGCGGTGCTAGATAAGAATGGACACATTTTGGCAGCTGAAAAAGAGGGCATTTATTCCATAGACCCGGAAACGAAAGAGCGCACGTTTGTGGTTCAGCCAAATGAAGATGGACGTCTACGCTACAACGACGGAAAAATGGACCCAAGAGGGCGTTTTTTAATAGGGACAATGGGCTACGAAGAAGTGATTGAAGGAGCTGCTCAATTGTTTGTCGTTGAAGGGGATAGCTATAAAGAAATCTTATCAGATTTATCAATAGCGAATGGTCTCGGCTGGTCTAAAGACGGGAAAACTTTCTATCATATCGATACGCCCACTAAAAAAGTCAGACAGTTTGATTATGATTTAGAAACGGCTGAACTATCTAATGAACGGACAGCAGTCGAAATTACAGATGGTGGTTCACCGGATGGTATGTGCGTAGATGTGGATGAGAATATATGGGTAGCCGAATACGGAGGCAAGCGCATATGTAAATGGGACCCTAAAACAGGAGAACAGCTGATTGAGATTCCTATGCCTGTTTCCAACATCACCTCGTGCTGTTTAGGGGGAGTAGATAAAGAGTATCTCTATATCACGACTGCAAAAGAAGACGGCGAACCCCTGTCAGGTGGATTGTTTAGAGTGAAAATCAGATAACGAGCAAGAAAGACTTCTTTTAAAAAGGAGTCTTTTTTTTGAATCAAAATATTTTAGTAGTCAAAATCTGAAATTAGTGTTATACTTGTTATATAACAAACGGACGGGAGTGACTCATATGTTTATCGAAATTGATACGGTAAGTCCGGAACCTATATACACTCAATTAATAAAGCAATTAAAAAAAGCGATTGTAAAAGGTGAAATCGAAAAAGGAGAGCTGTTGCCTAGTGTTAGACAGCTGGCAGGTGATTTAGGAGTGAATATGCATACAGTGAATAAAGCATATAACCTACTAGTAGATGATACTATCTTAGTGAAGAGCCAGAGAGGGTATATGATTAATCCATCAAATGAGAAACCATTAGACTTGGAAGGTCAGATGCAAGCCAGAATAGAAGATTTATTGGTGGACATTTACATTCATGAAATACCTTCTGAAAAAGTAAAAAAATGGACAGAACAGATATCCAACGAATTAAAAAAGGAGTGGTAAGACATGTGGGTATTCAGTATTTTAATGTTTTTTATATTTATCATTATGGGGATCACGACAGGATTAACCCCTCTCTTTAGTCGTCAAGCCACGCCATTTGGGGTAGCTGTGGCCGGGAAACATACTTTCGTTGAAAAACAGAAGAAGAGATTTGCCTTATGGAATGTATCAGCCAGTGTCGTACTCGGCCTGCCTCTGTTTCTCATTCCCTTCATGGAGGATGCAGAAAGAGCAGAATGGGCATCAGCCATCTATGTGACCGCAGGAATGGGTGTCTTTTTATTTTTTTCATTCATTTTATACTTGAAGTTTAGAAGCAACATCTTGAAATGGAAACAGAGCCTGCCAGAAGTGGAACAGAAGAAAGCTAAAAGAGTCGTCGTTGATATGAATTACCATCAAAAGTTAAAAGCAAAAAGCCACGCTACTTTCTTTATATGGCAGCTGGCCATTATACTCATTCCGGTTATTCTGGCATTCGCTTTCTATGACCGGATACCAGAAGAAATTCCTATTCATTGGGATAGTCAATTTGAAGTAACACGCACGATTTCAAAGAGTATATGGGGAATATTGGCTCTTCCTGGCATCCAAGTGCTGATGATCCCGGTATTTAATTACAGTAATCATGCCATAGTGAGATCCAAGCAGCGGCTGTCTCCTCTCGATCCAAAAGAAGCCAGTGAAAAAAGCAGACGGTTTCGTGAAGCTTGGTCGAACTTTACTTTTGGCATAACGATAGCGACTCAATTACTCCTATCATCCTTGTTTTTATATTCTTTATTTAGTCAAGCCCGATTCAACTGGTTTTTAATTACTGTAATTATACTTTATCTCTTATTTACAGTAGGTGGAACGCTTTATTTGACTCTTAAATATGGTCAGGCTGGAGAAAAACTGTTGGAAGAAGAAGAGCAGTACTATGAGGATCCGGACGAAGAATCGCAGTGGGTATACGGCATCTTTTATTACAACAAAGAAGATCCTTCTGTTTTCGTGGAAAAACGCTTTGGAATAGGATCAACGCTTAACTTGGCCCGTTGGCAATCCTGGTTAGTTGTAGTAGGTATCGTGTTGTTCATCGTATTAACTATCGTTTGGAGTATCACACTCACTTAAAAAAGGAGAATCAGACCATGGCTTCAGAAATTATGAACTTTTTACCCATCATCTTGCCGCTACTCGTCTTGCAATTGATTTTACTGGTTGTAGCGATTGTTCACTTAGTTAAAAATGATCGATTAGATCAAACCCATAAACTCATTTGGGCATTAGTGATTGTGTTCGTTAATATTATCGGACCGATTTTGTATCTTATTTTCGGAAGGAAAGATGACTGATGACTATACTGGAAGTGACTAACGTCTCAAAGTCATTTGGTTCTCAAAAAGTATTGGATGGGATTTCTTTTTCTGTCCCTAAAGGATCGGTTTATGGATTTATAGGCAAAAATGGTGCGGGGAAAACCACCACAATGAATATTGCTTTGGGCTTGTTAAAAGCTGACGAGGGTGAGATAACCATACAAGGGCAGACCGTTCGCTATGGTGAAACAGAGACGAATAAGCTGGTCGGTTATTTACCAGATGTTCCCGAATTCTATCCCTTTTTAACTGCTAGAGAGTATTTGAAACTGTGTGCGGATATTAGTGGAATGGATGCTAAGGAAGCTAAACAGAAAATAACCGAATTACTTGAAATGGTTGGATTGGATGATTCGAAAAAGAGAATTAAAACGTACTCCCGGGGGATGAAGCAGCGGTTAGGTATTGCGCAAGCTTTGATAAACGATCCCGTCTTACTCATCTGTGATGAACCGACATCCGCTTTAGACCCTGTTGGAAGAAAGCAGTTGCTCTCAATTTTAAGAAAAGTAAAAGATAAAACCACAGTTATTTTCTCTACGCATATTCTATCAGACGTGGAAAGTATTTGTGATGAGGTAGCCATACTAAATAACGGAAAGATAGTCACACAAGGCACTCTTTCTGAGTTGAAAAGTCAGGTGACATCAGAAAAAATCGCTGTCTTATTTGAAAAGGAAACAGATGCCAGTCACATAAGAGAAATATGGGAGAGTCTCTCTATTTTTTCAGAAATAGAACACTCTACTCTTTTGCTTGAAGGCACAACGACTGACACCAAACAGGCAATGGCTCTCACACTAGACTGGTTAACGAAAGAATCCATCACACCTAAAAAAATCGAGACGAAAGAAGCCAGCATGGACGATGTCTTTTTGGAGGCGATCAAATGAAAGGATTCAGCGCCTTTTTAGGAAAAGAAGTCAAAGAACAGCTCAGAAATTACAAATTTCTTATACTAGGCATTGTGTTTGCTATTGTCGGCTTGCTTAGTCCGTTAAGTTCCAAGTTTCTACCGGTGCTTTTGGAAAGCTTAGTGGATGATAACATTACCATATTATTAGAGGATCCCACTTATATTGATTCATGGATTCAGTTCTTTTCCAATACCAATCAAATAAGTATCATTGTTCTCTTATTACTTTTTAGCCCCATTCTTTCAAAGGAATATGAAAAAGGCTCATTGGTTCATATGGTAACAAAAGGCTTATCTCGACAAAGCATAGTGCTGGCTAAGGGTACTTTGCTGTTCTTCTGCTGGACAGTGGCTTATTGGATGAGTGGCCTGATCACGTGGGGCTACACCCATTATTATTTCTCGGATAGTACAGCAGAGGGACTCTTTTTACCCCTCTTTAGTTTATACAGTTTCGGTTTATTATTATTAGCCGTCTTATTATTAGGAGCGGTTTTATTCAATAGTGCCTTTGTGCCATTACTAACGGTCGGCGGCTTTGTCATTGTCAGTTTTCTAGCGGATATTGTTCCGGTGATACATGAATGGAACCCGCTACAACTAGCGACAAGAAATACCGAAATCCTTGTTTTACAAGAAGGGGATCGGTTATTAGCTCAAGCTATGGGAGTGAGCTACTTCATCTGTATAGGATTGGTTATTCTATCTATAGTCATTTTCAGACGTAAAAATATAGCCTAAATCAAAAAGTCAGTCTTTTAGACACGATTTTAATATAACCCCCCTTAAGAGTAATTAATTTTCATTTAAAGGCGATAAAACTCAGTTTATCCCCCTTCGTAAGTATATGACTATCGTGAAGGGCGATTATCTCATTAATTAACTCCTTTCGCATGTGTTTCTTACAGTGAAGGGAGTTAATTTTTAATTCAAAAAATAATAAAACACAAGATGTATTCTTTGGCTAGACAACTTTTATAATGGTAACTTTAAATTGACCATATTTATGAAAGGATGAGTGCCTTGGATAAAAATAGGGAGCAAATGGATAAGCAGACAAGTAGAGGAGAGCAGCAGGATAATTCAAATAAGAAGCAGGAGCAATTGGATCAGTTTCGAATTGATGATACCAAAGGAGATTTAACAACAAATCAAGGGTTGAAAATGTCAGAAGATGAGTTTTCACTAAAGGCAGGCGAACGCGGTCCGACTCTAATGGAGGATTTTCATTTCAGAGAAAAGATGACCCACTTTGACCATGAGCGTATTCCTGAACGTGTGGTGCATGCTCGTGGATTCGGAGCGCATGGGGTTTTTGAAGCCTATGGGACAGCAGAACCGTACTCTAAAGCTAAATTTTTGAAAAAAGGAAAGAAAACTCCCGTTTTTGTCCGTTTTTCAACTGTTCAAGGATTTAGGGGATCAAACGATACCGTCAGGGACACTCGTGGATTTGCGACTAAGTTTTATACAGAAGAAGGGAACTATGATTTTGTAGCGAACAATATGCCGGTGTTCTTTATCCAAGATGCCATTAAGTTTCCTGATGTTGTACACGCTATCAAGCCAGAACCTCGAAATGAAATACCACAAGCAACAGCTGCGCATAATACGTTCTGGGACTTTGTAGCTAATAATACGGAGAGTGCCCACCACGTCATCTGGAATATGTCACCAAGGGCTCTGCCTCGAAGTTACCGAATGATGGAAGGCTTCGGTGTGCATACTTTCCGATTTGTCAATGATGAGGGAAAAGGGACATTCGTAAAAATGTTCTGGAAACCCAAACTCGGCGCTCACTCACTTGTCTTTGAAGAAGCTCAAATGATAGCTGGAAACGACCCAGATTTTAATCGAAAAGATTTATTTGAAGCAATCGAAGGCGGTAACTATCCAGAATGGGAGTTGGGTGTTCAACTCATTCCTGAAGAAGATGAACACAAATTTGACTTCGATTTACTTGACCCGACAAAACTGGTTCCAGAAGAAGATGTGCCAGTGACACCCATTGGAAAAATGACTCTGAACCGAAATGTCGATAATCATTTTGCAGAAACAGAACAGGTGGCTTTTCATCCTGGACACGTCGTACCAGGAATCGATTTCACCAATGATCCCCTACTTCAAGGACGACTCTTCTCCTATACAGACACTCAATTGATTCGATTAGGCGGGCCTAACTTCCATGAATTACCTATCAACCGTCCAATTAACGGCTTTACAAACCATCAACGGGATGGATACAACCGAATAGCTATCAATACGTCTAATACGGCTTACCGCCATAACTCTATAAATAATAATAAGCCAGACGTTGCTTCACCAGAAGACGGGGGATACGAGCATTATCAAGAAAAAGTGGAAGGACGAAAAGTGCGTGCTCGAAGTGATAGTTTTAAAGATCACTATACACAAGTGAAGTTGTTCTGGAATTCAATGAGCAAGCGGGAGAAAGATCATATTGTATCCGCATACAGTTTTGAGTTAGGCAAGTGTGATATGCCGATACGAGAAATGAATATCAAAGTATTATCAAACGTAGACTTGGAACTCGCTCAACGCATAGCTAAAAATATCGGCGTGACCCCACCGGAATCAGGCGGACTGGATTATGATAAATCCTCCCCCGCTTTAAGTCAGGATAATACGCCACATATGCCAGATACTTTAAAAGTAGGCGTACTGATTGATGATGGCTTTAACGATGAAGAAGTCCAACGCCATTTAGAGGCTTTTGCTTCTGCTAATTTACAGTCCGTTATTGTGAGTGAAGACCAGAATCCGGTGAAAGGGGCAAATGGTACGGAGTTGGAAGTGGAACACACCTTTGACACGACAGATGCGGTATTATTGGATGCCTTGTATGTCGTCGGTGGTCCCGATTTATCCAAAGACTTTGTAAAAGAAACGGTTAAATTCCTACAGAAAGCTTTTGATCACTTCAAACCGATTGGAGCGACACAAGCCGGCATCCCTTTCTTAAGAGAAGGAAATATGCTCGACCATGAAGGCGTTATAACAACTGAAAACACTAATGATTTCTCTACTGATTTTATAGAAGCTATGACAAAACATCGTTTCTGGTATAGAGAAGTGTAAATCGACTCAAAAAAATTCACAGTTAAAAATGAATCCCCCTTAAAGTTGACTGTCAGGTCCAACTTTAAGGGGGATTGTTTCATTACATAAGGGTTTAAGATATTTTAATAGTTAGCCTTATAGTTTGTTACTTATAAAAGTTAAAAAAAGAACCATATCATATGAGTGTCAAAAAAACATCTGAATGAGGGGCAAAAGGGCTAACCCTATCATATGAACGTCTGAAAATTCGTGGAATGATAAGGAAACCGTCTCACCCTATCATATGAACTTTTTTAAAACGACGGTATGAGGGAGAAAGGTAGTTTCATCATCATTCAGAATAAAAAAAAGCAGTCATATGAGGGTGAAACTTATTTATATGTTCGATAGCTGTAAAAAAGAGACAGACCGTTTAATTACAGGGCTGTCTCTCAAATCCAACGCATCAGGATGATTCTAAAGCTTCTTTAAGTGAACTGAACAAATATATCTAAACCGTAAGGCGCTTCGCCTTCAACAACTTCTTCTTTATCTTTGTCGTATTCTAAATAGGGGCCACCTGTCGCATAAACATAGGCAGTCAACAAGTATTTTTCTTGGTACTGTTGAACAGTCAAAGCATCTTCTTCTTTCAAGAATCCGAGGGGAATGCCTTCAATTGTAACTAGAACGCGTCCTTTTTCTTTATGAACAAAATCGACATTCAAAGTGGTGATCGCATCGAACTTATAGGCTCTAGAAGTTAAGGGTGTAAAATCCTCAGCGGTTTTTCCACCATAAAAGGTTTTAAAAGGATCCTCCTCTACCATTTTATCTACAATCTCTTTCACTGTTTGTGGATCGGCTTTTAAGTCACGGGCAGTAAACTTGGTTTCGTATTTTATCGATTCCTGCTCCGTTTCTTCCTCAGCAGGGGTAACTGGCTTGCTCTCTTTCTTTTTACCTTTTAAAAAGTCAAATAAACCCATTTCATCGATTCCTTTCTGATAGTTATAATTCACTTGTGCCTGAAGTCTGTACCTTAAGAATACTGAAATTCAGGTCTTTAGTCAATTCTGGAAGAATAAGCGAACTCTATACTTTACTAAATATAAAAATAAGAATGCAGGCCATTTAAAAAATAATCTCAGCATAATAGCTATTAGTTGACGTTTTTTATGGCGAGTGACACACTAAATGCGAAGGATATTTTACTTAAGGAGGCAATACAATGGTTGATTTACATCGATTAAGAGAAAACCCACCTTTTCCAAATTCTCCTTTGCCTGTTTTGTTTTATCCAAAGGTTCTGGATGAATTTGTAGAAGGAGAGGATGCCGAAAAAGCAACAAAGAACTTATTAAAAGAAAATGGCTACACCAATGCTTGGACTGGCGGCATTCATGATTTTCATCATTTCCATTCCTATACTCATGAAGTGCTGGTCTGCTTAAGAGGGAAGGCCACCGTTCAATTAGGAGGCCCTGGAGAAAAAGAGTTTTCCTTTAGTAAGGGTGACGTATTATTACTGCCTGCAGGAGTGGCCCATAAGTCCATCGACTCTACAGATGACTTTGAAATAGTGGGAGCTTATCCGAATGGAATCGACTTTGATATGCAAAAAGGTGATGAAGACAATTATGAAACCATTCAGCAGCGCGCCAATGATGTCCCTGTTCCTGAAAAAGATCCTTTGACAGGGAGTGACGGAGCGGTTCAGGCATACTGGGACTTAACAAAAGGGTCAGAATTTGACTAAGAAAAAAACAAGAGGCCGAATCCGGTTCTCTTGTTTTTTCTGATTATTTAGCGACCATAATGAGAACTTCCCGTGGATTAATTATGAATTGATTACCTAAAACAGTCCCTAGAGGCTGCAGGCCAGCTGTGTGCCTGTTAGCAATAATGGTCCATTCTTTAGGAAGAGGGTAGCTGCTTCTCAAAGCCACTCGGTCAGGCTGCATATTTGTATTGATCACGACGGCCATCATTTTCCAATCACCCTCATCTAATACATTAGGAATAGTATAAGCTATGAGGTTTTCTCTCAGCTGAGAAAAAGTAATGGCGTCCCCTGTTTGATTGCTGGGATCACGCAAAGGAGCGTAGGCTTTTCGAATACGAATCATCCCTTTGTAATATTCTAATAAATCTTTATTTTCATAAGTCCGTGTCCAGTCAAGCATATTCACATCAATAGAAGATTGGTAGCTGTTCTCATCTCCAAATTTAGTTCGACCCCACTCTTCTCCCGCTTGGAAAAAGATTCCTCCCAAAGAAGTAAACAAGACAGCGGCATTGATTTTATTAAGCTGAATTAAATCCAAGTCACGCCCATAAGAAGGGGTGTCTTTTTTAGTCAGAGCTAATTTATCGTAAAGAGTCAAATTATCATGAGCAGAAGCATACGTTACCACTTGAGTAGGGTTTCTCGCCCATTGCTTTTCATCGGGCAACTTGAATCGGCCAACATCTGACTGAGTATTAGCTAAAATACTGGCAATTAAATCCATGTTAGAATAATCGCTGTCATCGCGGCCATTCGCTCCCTGTAAAAAAGCGCCTTTTTTAGCATCAAAAACAGGCCCTTTAATCGCATCTCTAAACTCATCATTGAAAATAGCTATCCCATCCGCAAAATCACCAATATGGTACTTATCTGCGGGCTTATTCGGCTCATAAATAGCCACGCTTCCTGCATTCCAAGGCTCTCCGTAAAGTAAAACAGACTCGTATCCTCTCTCATTCAACGTTTTTCGAAGCTCATTCATCGTGTCCACATCATGAAGTCCCATCAAATCAAAACGGAAGCCATCTATATGATACTCTTCCACCCAGTATAAAACAGAATCAATCATGTGCTTGCGCATCATTTTCCGTTCACTGGCCGTCTCGTTTCCAGTACCCGAACCATTAGCTAAAGTTCCATCCTTATTCATCCGGTAATAATAATCGGGCACTGTGCGCTGGAAAACAGAATCCTCAAAAGAAAACGTATGGTTATATACCACATCTAAAATAACCCCAATGCCTTGTTTATGGAGGTGAGCGACCATATGTTTAAACTCTTTAATACGGGCTTTAGGGTCGCTTGGATCAGAAGAGTACTTTCCTTCTGGCACCATGTAATTTTTAGGGTCATATCCCCAATTGTACGCTTCGGATTGTTCGTCATTTTCAAAATCAAAAGCTGGAAGCAGGTGCACATAGTTGATGCCGAGTTCTTTAAGGTAAGATACCCCAGCTAGGTGTTCTGGGTCATCATTGACCCGTACATTATCTTCCGTAAAAGCGAGGTACTTGCCTCTGTTTGCTTTAGAAAATTGAGCCGATTCATCACTGGAAAAATCTTCCACGTGAATCTCCCATATGATAGCGTCAGTTATAGAGGAGACTGGCTCGAAAACATCTTTTTCCCAGCCTTCGGGATCGGTGTCATCTAAAGAGAGAATAGCTGAACGGTCTCCATTCAGCCCGACTGCTTTACTATAAACGTCAGCTGTTTCGACTGCCTCTTCATGATGAATAAAACTATAGGTATAAAAGAAGCCGTCCAAATCTTCATCAACTGTCGTTGTCCATACATTATCTTTCTGAATTAATTGTATTTTTTTGTAAACAGATGAGGTCTCGGCTGTTTCATAGAGATTGAGCCAGGCTTCCTTAGCGGTGGGGGACCACACTTTGAAAGTCGACTGCTCTTTTGAATAGGACAGACCTAAATCATCGTTTTCATATACTGTCCCTTCTAAATAAGGGATACGTTTTTCAATAGGATGACTCGCATGCATAGTATAAAATCCTTTCCGTCCTGTAGTATGGTAAGTATACCATGTAGCCTTGTCAAACCGTTAACAATCCAAACAAAAAAGCAACCCCACTCGGTTGCTTGTGATGCTTATAAGATGCCAATCCATTCAAGAATCGTGGTTAAGCCCAGACCGTAAATAACAATCGACGTGGGTTTCCCAAGGAGAATGAAAGCAATCACCTTTTTAGGCGACATATCGGATAAACCCGCTAAATAAGTAAAGATATTATCGGGAGCAAAGGGAACAAACATGACGATGGCAAACAGACGCTCGAATTTTTTCCCATTGGTTAGTTTATCTTCATACTTCTGAATCTTCTTTTGACTGACCAGCTTTCCAATGGCTCTTTCTCCGTATCGTTTAACGACTAAGTATGTCAGGATGGAGCCTAAGGAGATGCCTATATAACTATATAGATTACCAAAAACAGGACCGAACAGGACAATCCCTGCGGGGATAGTTATGGCAGATGGGAGTAAAGGGAGAAACACTTGAACCGTTTGAAGGACCGTAAACAGTAAAACGGAGTATATTCCGAAACTATTGACATATTCTACAAATTCCTCTTGAGATTCAAATGCACCAGCTTGCCAGGCAAAATAAACTAAAAATAAAGTCAACCCCAAACCTATCAAAGAAAGGGCATCTTTCCATTCCCATTTTTTTAAGATGTTTTCCATAACGGCTGCCTCATTTCGGTAAAGATAAGACTAGTGTATCAAATTTAGCGAAAAGAGTAGCGCGAGACGCTCTAAAAATGAGGTTAGACCTTTTCGACCAAAATTTTATGGGCTGCTTTATGTCCAATAATGGTTTGTTCTCCTGAGAGAGATTCGAGAGTGAGTGGCCCGTCGTAGGGTTCGCTGGCGACAAGCTTATATTCCTTTCCAAGAGACACTTGCTTTTGAAGTAAGTACTCTAAAAAATCCTGCTGATCATCCACTTCTTTAATTTTAAAGTGTTCACCCACTTCACATTCGATTAAAGGGGTTGACTTAATTTCAGGAATCGTCCCGTCCTTATTAGGGATAACGCCACCGTGCGGATCGAAAGTGGGTTCTTCTAAAAACACATTTAAGCGTTCAATGAGCAAATCAGACGACGCGTGTTCAAGCAAGTCCGCATCCGCATGGACTTCATTCCAATCATACCCTAATTTTTCTGCTAGAAATACTTCCCAAATTCGATGTTTCCTTTTCAATTGATTGGCTATACGCAATCCTTTTTCAGTCAGTTTGACTCCCTGGTAGGGGATATGAGTGATTAAATCTTCTTTTAACAACCGTGTGTTCATGTCGGTTACCGATGCAGCGGAGATAGAGAGACGTTGAACCAAGGATTTATTTGAAACCACCTCTTCTTCACCGCCTAGTTCATAGATTGCTTTGATGAAATCTTCTTTGTTGGGTGTCATGTACGTAGCCCCTTTTCTGTAGTCATATCATTTTTACCATAGTTTGACTCAATCTGTCAAAGTCCTTTAAACCCGGCTGATTATGGTTGACTAAAATATATTTTTAGTATAGACTAAAAAACAAATGAATGCTACCTTTAAAATGAAGAATGAATAGATGAAGGCGATGATACCGATGAAACATGTATATAAATTAATATCCGGCCTACTCACTCTCTTTATACTAGCGGGCTGCCAGGTGACTCCGCCTACAGAAGAGGCAACCGATTCTGGCTTGTCCGTTGTAGCGACCACTTCGATGATAGCTGATTTAGCCCATCGTGTGGGAGGAGAACATGTCACCGTCACTGGCTTAATGGGCCCTGGAGTAGACCCCCATGATTACCAGCCCTCAACATCCGATGTGATAAAAATGGGAGAAGCAGACGTCGTGATTTATAACGGCTTATCTTTAGAAGAGCGATTTGTCGAAGTCTTTGACTCACTTAGTGAACGGGGCGTACTATCCATTGTTGTAGCTGAGGGAATAAGTGAACGGGATTATAGGAATCCTGAAGAAGACGATGATTTAGAATACGACCCGCATATTTGGTTTAGTGTGCCGCATTGGCAAGAAGGAACGCAGCATGTAGCGGATCAACTGAGTGAAAAGGATCCTGAGAACGCTTCTGCATATCAGCAGAATGCGAAAGAGTATATAGAAGATTTAGAAGAATTAGATGCTTATATTCGAGAACGCATTGAAGAAGTTCCTGAACAGTCACGTTATTTAGTGACGGCTCACGATGCTTTTCAGTATTTTGGAGCAGAATATGGGTTTGAAGTTGTGGGACTGCAAGGATTAAATACTCAAACGGAAGCAGGGACAGGCGATATCAGTCGCTTGGCTGACTTTCTTGTTGAAAAAGAAATTCGAGCGGTTTTCGTAGAAAGTTCTGTATCTCCTAGAAATATAGAAGCACTGATTGAAGCGGCAGGCAGCCGAGGTCATGAGGTCACGAATGCTGGAGAATTGTATTCTGATGCCTTAGGAAGCGCAGAAGAGAATGCAGAGACGTATATAAAAATGTACACATCCAATATTGATACGATAGTGGATGCCTTAAAAGACTGAAATCAGATAACTAGAAAGAAGGAAATGACGTGGAAAAGAGTTCAGCCATTACAATTAATCGACTGACTGTGGCTTATGATGCCCGACCTGTTTTGTGGAATATAACAGCCTCTCTGCCTAAAGGTCAGCTAAGTGCTATTATTGGGCCAAATGGAGCTGGAAAGTCGACCCTCATTAAATCGATGGTGGACTTTATCAAACCTATTACAGGTACCGTTTCATTTCAGACAGATGGGAAAAACAGCCAATCTTACCAAGAAGTAAAAGACAGGCTGGCTTACGTTCCCCAAAATACAACAGTCGATTGGGATTTCCCAACGACTGTCATGGATGTCGTCTTGATGGGACGATATGGGAAATTAGGCTGGTTTAAGCGTCCAAAGAAAAAAGACAGAGAAATAGCCAAGCAGATGCTCATGAAAGTCGGCCTGCCTACTTTTGCGGACCGGCAGATCAGTCAGTTATCAGGTGGGCAAAGGCAAAGAGTGTTTTTGGCACGGGCTTTGGCGCAGGAAGCCGATATTTATATTATGGATGAACCGCTCTCGGGTGTGGACATGAAAACAGAGCGGATTATCATGAAGCTACTAAGAGAATTAGTGAATGAGGGAAAAAGTGTCGTGGTGGTCCACCATGATTTACAGACCGTTGAAGAGTATTTTGATTACGTGCTGTTGATTAATCAGGAAGTAGTAGGAGCGGGTCCTGTGGAAACGACTTTCACTGAAGAGCTGATTAATGAAACCTATCATCAAGACCGTAATCTTGGAGAGGTGAGCCGTAGCGATGTTTAATCAATTGAGTGCCTTGCTTACGGATTATACGTTTCAAGTAGTCGCCTTGGGGACTGGTTTTTTAGGCTTATTGAGCGGGGTTATCGGCACTTATGCCACCTTGCGAAAAGAAAGCTTGTTAGGAGATGCTCTTAGTCATGCTTCTCTCCCGGGTATTGGCATAGCCTTTCTCATTGTTCAGCAAAAAGATTTAATTTTACTGCTTTTAGGAGCTGTTTTTTCTGGAATGATAGCTACAGTGATTATTCAAGTGATGAGCCGTAAAACAGTGGTAAAGCTAGATAGTGCCCTTTCTTTAGTTTTATCGAGTTTTTTCGGTTTAGGCTTAGTCATTCTGTCAGCTATACAAAACAATCCTAATGCCCAGCAGGCTGGATTAACGAACTTTATCTTTGGTCAAGCGAGTGCCATGTTGTTGAGCGACATTCAGATGATCGCTGCAGTAGGTCTAGCGATGCTCATCTGTGTTTTGCTTTTATGGAAAGAGTTTAAGGTGATGACCTTTGACCCCTTGTTTGGAAAAACACTAAGTTTCTCCAGTCGCTTGGTTGAATTTATATTATCGACTTTAATTGTTGTGACGATTATTCTTGGGCTGGAATCTGTGGGAGTTATTTTGATAAGTGCCCTGCTTATAGGACCTTCTATCGCAGCAAGGCAGTGGAGTAATCGGTTGAGTGTCGTCATGATTATAGCTGCCATCATAGGTTTTTTATCCGGAGTGGCAGGAACGTTTATCAGTTCTATTGGCACCCAAATACCGACCGGACCAAGTATTGTTGTCGTTTTAAGCCTTATCGTCTTTTTCAGTTTGTTTTTCGCGCCTAAAAGAGGCATTTTGGCTAACCACTTAGCTTACAAGAGAAGACAAAGAGAGATAGTCCTGCAATTAGAAAAATGGGAGGAGGAACAGAGATGAGCATGTTAACTGAAATAACCATCATAGCTGTAGTGGTGGCTATAGCCTGTGCTCTTCCTGGAGTGTTTTTAGTGCTTAGAGGGACAACAATGATATCGGATGCGATAACCCATACAGTTTTGCTTGGTATCGTTCTCGCTTTCTTTGTGACGGAAGACCTGAACTCTCCCTTACTGACAATAGGAGCGACCCTTGTTGGAATTGCAACCGTGTGGATGATTGAAGCTCTGCAAGGAACGAAGCTCGTATCTAAGGATGCAGCCATCGGTATAGTTTTCCCCTTGTTTTTCAGTATAGCCGTCATATTAATCACTCAATATGCCGGAGATGTGCATCTAGATGAAGATGCGGTGTTAATGGGAGAGATAGCCTTTGCGCCCTTTAGACGACTGACTATCATGGGACTGGATTTCGGTCCGAAATCCCTCTGGATGATGGGAGCCATTCTGCTGATTAACAGCGCCTTTATTTTTCTGTTTTTTAAAGAACTGAAATTGACGACATTTGATGCGGCTTTTGCTGCATCCGTTGGCATTTCTCCTGTTCTGGTCCATTATGGATTAATGACGATTGTTTCTCTCACAGCAGTAGGAGCTTATGATTCTGTAGGGTCTATCTTAGTTGTTGGCTTTATGGTTGGGCCTGCGCTGACTGCTTATCTTCTGACCAATAAACTGACCAAAATGATTGGTTTATCCCTTGTGTTTGCTATCTTCAATAGTGTAGTAGGCGTCTGGTCAGCCTTTTTAATCGATACAACGATTTCTGGAATGATTGCTGTTGTAACAGGAGCAACCGCGTTGATTGTCTTTGTCATCTCACCTAAAAAAGGCTTAATCAAAGCATCTGTCAACCGTCACCGTGAACGAAAGAAAATGAATGAACAGTTGAATACGAATTAAAAAAACGGTGTTTGGCTGAGTAGTTTAACTCATTCCAAACACCGTATTTGATTCCTGCCGCTCATTAGATTGAAGACTTAAGTGAATGACTGAATGGGCTTGAGTTGATTGAGACAGATTACTCATGCTTCCATCCCGTCACTTGGTTGTTCCTCTTTTGATCAATTTAAAAGACAAAGGGATGAGTGGCTTGGACTCATCCTTTAAGTGATGGAGAAGGAGGCGACAGGCATTTCTCCCTTGATCTTCGATACCATAATCGACTGTGGTCATATTCATCATATCGCTGATAGGTAAATTATCGAAGCCGATAACTGCCGTCGTGTTGGGAACGTCTATATCACTCCGTCTCAATCGGGAAACAATCAAAGCAGCCGCCGTATCTGAATGGGTTGTAATCACATCGGGCTTCTCCTTCTGACTGGCGATCCATTGAATCAGGCGGTCTATACTTTCATCCGAACCGATATGAAAGAAAGGTTCAGATGAATAAGGGGAATGGCCTTTTTCTAAGTGAAAATCCCGATATGCATCCAGACGCCTTTGGGTATTCAGTCCTTCTGGCGTACCGTAGACATTTAAAAGCCGCCGACAGCCTATATCCCAAGCGTACTCCAGAGCTAATCGCATGCCTTTGTAATGGTCGATAAAAACAGAAGGGATGCGACGGGACGCTACATTATGTAAAGTGACAATAGGACCGTAATCGGCATAAGATTCCAGTGTATGCCAGTCATTGGCTCGGTAAATTAAAAAGATGCCATCTAGCTGCTTGGATTTGAGTAAATCAAAGGCTTCTCGCTCCCTTTTCTTTTCTCCATTGGTAATAAACAAAGTGGTCGTGTATCCGGCTGAATAAGCTTCATCAATAAAAGGGTTGATCCGTGACAAAACGGTTTCATTAAACTGTGTACTGACAATGCCTAAATTTTTAGTTGCTCCGGTGCGTAAATACTGAGCATTTTTATTAGGGGCATAATTTAATTCCTTAATCGCTTCATTTACTTTTTCGCGAGCAGCAGCACTGACATAGCCACTTGAGTTAATGGCTCTGGAGACTGTCGCTGCGGATACACCAGCTAATTTGGCAATATCTTGAATGGTTGGCATGTAATCACCTGCTTCTCATCTAGTATATCAAATTGTATGCATAGAAAGTAAAAAAATCAGTGATATTCCAACTATCTAGAATACCACTGATGGATGATCAGGGAGAAAACAAGTCTATCAGTGTCTGCTGGGCACTGATGGGTTTATTTCCCTGGGGATTCAGTTTATGATACACCCCTTGGGCATTTAATTCCCATGCTTTTGTATTGTCATATAAATAAAGCTTCAAAATGGATAAGATGTGCTTTTCTAATTCACTGTTTAAAATAGGGAAAGCTATTTCAACCCGTTTAATCATATTTCTAGTCATCATATCAGCTGATGACAAGTAAAGTTCTTCTTCTCCGTTGTGATAAAAGTAGTAAATACGGCTATGCTCTAAATATCGTCCAATTACACTACGGACAGTAATATTTTCACTAATTCCTTTAATCCCTGGAATCAGACAGCAAATCCCTCGAACAATCAATTCAATCTTAACTCCAGCCTGACTCGCTTCGTATAATTTTAAAATCATTTTCTTATCCGTTAAGGAATTCATTTTAGCAATAATATGGCCATTGCCGAATGACTGGTGTAATTGAATTTCTTTTTCTATATTATCAATGAAGCGATCCCTGATATCAAAAGGCGAGACATGAAGAAGGGTATAGTTTGGTTGAGTCGAATAACCACTCAAGTAATTAAAGAAATCAGACACATCCTGCGCCAGTTCTTCATTTGAAGAAACGAGACCCATATCCGTATATTGCTTGGCTGTTTCTTCATTATAATTCCCCGTTCCTAAATGAACATACCGTTTAAAACCCGACCGTTCTTTTTTTATGACGAGAGTTGCCTTACTATGCGTTTTCAGGCCTTTGACCCCATATAAAATGTGAGCCCCGGCTTCCTCTAATTCTTTGGCCCAGTGAACGTTATTCGCTTCATCAAAACGGGCTTTTAATTCCACTAAAACAGTCACTTGTATGCCATTATTTGCGGCATATTTCAATGCTTCAATTAAAGGAGAATCCTTACTGACCCGATACAGTGTCTGCTTGATAGACACGGTTCTTTTATCTTCCGCTGCTTCTTTGACGAAAGAAATCACCGGTTCGAAGGATTCAAAGGGGTGATGAAGGAAGACATCTTGTTTTTCAATCAGAGAATAAATGGACTGATTCTCTAATTGAGCAGGATAATAAGGGGTAAAGGAAGGGTATCCTTCAAATCCTTTGCTTTCTAACAGGTCAGTCACTTCGTCTAAACAGGTTAAGTCAAGCGGGCCATTAATTCTGTAGACATCCCGTTTTTTTACCATGAGCTCTTTTTTTAGATATTCAATATCCTCTTCCACTGGAATGTCAGCCAAGCGTTCATCGATTTCAAGACGAACAGCCCGTCCGTTCTTTCTTTTCTCTAAATAATCTTTGATTACTTCAAGTAAATCTTCTGCTCCTTCTTCTTGAATTTCTAAATCGGCATTCCGTTTGACTCGAAACGTGAAGGAGTAAGTGATGGTATAGCCTTTGAATAAATCATTCAAGAAAGCGTAAATAATATCTTCAATAAATAATAAGAGGGTTTGTCCTTCTCTTGAAATAGGATACATACGTTTGAGTCGAGTAGAAATAGGAATAATCGCGATAAAGGGTGTGCCTGTTCTTTCTAATCGAACAAACAGATGCAGGACGCCATCAGATAAATGAGGGAACGGCCGGTAAGCATCTATGCCATAAGGAGTTAAAGCCGGCTCAATTTCTTCTTCAAACAAACGCTTTGCTTCTGCTTTCTCTTCTTCTATCCAGTCCTTGATGGATTTAAAATAGACACGATGCTCTTCCAATTCCTTTTTTTTCAAGTCAAACAGCGCGTACTGTCTTTCAACATTTAAACGATTCTTTTTTGTTATTTCTTTTAGCTGCTTTTCAGGCGTCCACTGTTTCTTCGTATCGACTTCATTGACACCCATTTTTGATTGATCTTGAAGGCCCGCTACGCGTACCTTATAAAACTCATCAAGGTTTGAGCTGCCAATGGATAAAAAAGTGAGTTGTTCTAGTAATGGGTTAGTGGGATCAATGGCTTCTTCTATGACACGACTGTTAAAATCAAGCCATGAGAGTTCTCTGTTTTGATAATACTTGGGATCGCCAAGGGTAGTTATATTGTCAACCATTTCATCCCTCCTATTGTGATGCAGCTTCCGACTCACTGTGGAAGACAACATCTAATGGTTTACCTAATGCACGTTCTAGATGGTTTTTGTGCTTGTTAGCGCGGTACTCTTCTGCAATAGCATCCCCTTTATACGTGACATGAAGCTCATAGGAGCCCTCTTCGCCCTCTAATAAATCCATATCCTGTACAAAATTAACATGTGAGTCACTAAGAGCTTCGGCGAACTTAATGATACATCCCAAATAAAGCAAGGTGTCTTTTTCTTTCTCTTCATACCAATCGTCTACATCATTGACGTACTGCTTAAACAGGGATCGGTTTTTATAACTGGCCATCAAAGCCAAACGAACCCTGTCTTGATGAGTGAAGCCATGTAAGTTTGAATTTGAAATAATGTAGAACGTGTGTTGAGATTTTGAATCATCTTCTATATAACTGCCTAAATAGTATAAGGTGGCGCCGTAATGGAGTAAATCAAGTTCGTTCTGCTCTACATTTAACACACTTTTTTCCGTCAATAAAGCAATCAAGCGATCGGCCAGAATAATGCGCTGATGAGCACTGATCGGGCGAATATTATACTGCTTGAATAGGCGTTGAACGGTTTGTCTTTTGACTCCGTACAAGTCATAGGCATCTGGATTTTTTTTATTGATTTCTTCAATCATGATACCTTCCCTTAAACCGCGATTACTTATGATAAAGGCTTTTGATTTCATTGCCTTCATCAGTTCCGTAAAGACAATACCAGCAGGAATGATGATGTCTCTACGGTCTTCACTGAGTCCATCCAAATCACTTAATTCTTCCATTGAACTGGATTCTAGCAAAGAAAAGGTCTGATTCAACTCTTTGACGTTCATTTGATATTCGTGTATGCCCGCAATAGGGTAGTCGACTTGACGCTGGTGAATTTCTGCATAGTTACGAGCAGACCCTCCGATTCCAACTAAAGGGACTTTAGCTTTAACTAGCCAGTCTAATGAATGAAACTGATCGCTTACCCATTGACGGGCCTTTTTAATGGCATTCTTATCATTATGATTTTTCCCATCAAAAAATTGCTTTTGTAGAGATACAGCCCCGAAAGGGAAACTGATGGACTCTTTGACTTCTTTATCTTTGAAATAGGTCAGCTCCGTACTTCCCCCACCTATATCGATACTAATCCCATCCATGACATCCATTGTATAGCGAACGGCATAGTTTCCGTAGTACGCTTCTTTTTCTTCCGGCAATATTTCTAATGTCAGACCTAATTCCTGTTCCACACGTTCTAGAATAGCGTCTCTATTAGCCGACTGTCTGATAGCGGCTGTGGCGATAGCCCTGCTTTTATGAATAGAGTAACGTTCAGCTATTTCTGTAAAACTTCTAAGAACATTAATGAGAACAGTGATGCCTTCCTCTGACATGTTTCTATCCTCATCGAGATACTGCACTAATCGGGCAGGTGTTTTGATGTTTTGTAATTCATATATGCTGTGAGATTCATCCATCTCAAATACAACGAGACGAATCGTATTGGATCCAATATCTAATAAACCAAAGCGTTCATTCTTCATAAAAAAACTCCTTTTATCTCTGTCATTCGTCTTAAGTCATACACATTCGTGTTACCTTAATGATACTATTTATGGTAGGGCATTGTCTAAAATTCCACCTTTTGTTGCATAAATATTACAAAAATGTAGAAAACGCATTCAATCGCCGTCTCTTTTACAAAAATACGGATAAAAATTAAATAATAAGGATTAAATTTCCATGCTTTGTAACAAATTGTAAGAAGATAGAAATGTACATAACAGCTTTTCTAGGTATAATGACGGGGCATTGAACGATTGAGTTGTATAAAAATAAGTAAACGATACAGGAAAGGAATGTTCTTTAAAGCGATGAAAAAGAATATAGTTGGTATAGTGGTCCTCATGTTAGGGTTACTCCAGTTAGGCTATTCTCAAACAGCCTCTGCCAATACCCTAGAAGCTATTCAAGAGCAACAAGAACAAAAGAAAGAACAAATCAATACCCTGCAAAGAGAAGTGAATAGTGTTTTAGAAGAAGTCAGTGTACTTAGCCAAGAGCTTACCGATCTTGAGCAGAACATCAGTGACAAAGAAGTTGAGATTGAAGAAACAGAAGTAGAAGTGCAAGAGCAAGAAGAACTTGTGGAAGCGAGATTAGAACAGGCACGTCAACGTGTTCAATCGTTACAATTGAATGAAGTGAATCAGAATATTGTGTTGACTATACTTGAAGCAGAAAGTTTATCGGATTTATTTAATCGAGCGTTAGTTATTAAGAGATTGACAGATGCTGGAAATCAGCAAATTGAATTAGCAGAAGAAGAAGTTCAAAAATTAGCGGATTTAAGAGAGCATCTGGTTGAGACAAGAGAAGAACTTAAAGACCAGCAAGCCAAAGCGGTTGCTCAAAAAGAAGCCTACGATGAAAAAGTAGCTAACTTACATGCCTTGATTCAAGAGAATCAATCTGAATTGACGACCTTAGTTGAAAGAGAAGCAGAAGAAGTAGCCCGTATTGAAGAAGCGCGTCGTCAAGCAAGAGAGGAAGCGGCAAGAGCAGCAGCTAGACGGGAAGCAGAAGAGAGAGCAGCCAAAGAAGCACAAGTGCAAGAAGTATCGGTCTCTTCGTCAGAACGTTCCGCTTCAAGCGAGACAGCTTCAACACAAAACTCTCAGCCGGCTCAGAAGACGGAAGCAAAGGCAGCTGAATCCAAACCGGCTCAGGCGAAGCAGACAGAATCAAAATCTGCTGAAACGAAACAGGCGGAATCCAAACCAGACCCTGCACCTAAACAAAGCAGCGGAAAATCATTTGTTGTTCAAGCAACGGGTTATTCAACAAAGCAGCCGAACTTAAGCACGCATACAGCTACCGGGATTGACTTGAGAGTGAATCCGCGAGTCATTGCGGTTGACCCTTCCGTTATTCCATTAGGATCGATGGTAGAAGTAGAAGGTATGGGCGTTTATATTGCTGGAGACACAGGAGGCGCCATCAGAGGGAATATTATTGATATTCACTTTGAAACAGTGGGGCAAGCTCTTAACTGGGGCCGACGCAGCGTACGCATTACCATTTTAAATAGATAAATCAGACTATCAGCCAGCTTTCAAAGGGAGACATTCTATCTTTGAAAGCTGGTTTTTTGCTGGACAAAAAGCATGGAGTAAAAGACAGGGTGGAAGAAGTGAGTTAAACCAAAGATGTGGCATAGATTAAAATAAGAAAGCATGCTATTCTATAGAGTGAGTGTATTAAATAATAAGGAAGTAAGGAGATTAGCATGCATACAAAAGAGTCGTTAATGAAACAGTTAGAAGAACTGAAAATAAAAAAAGAAGGCACCCTTTTAGTCCATTCTTCTTATAAAAGCTTAGGAGTAGTAGAAGGGGGGCCGGATACAGTCCTGGATGCGCTGAGTGAGTACATGAAAGATGGCCTACTCGTTTTACCGACCCATACTTGGGAATATATTAATAAAGACAATCCCGTCTTTGATGTCAAAAACTCCCCAACGAATGTGGGGATTTTAACTGAATTATTCAGAAAAAGAGAAGGTGTGATTCGGTCCGAACACCCAACGCATTCTGTGGCGGCCCTTGGAAAGGATGCGGAAGCCTTCGTTGCTGGGGAATATAAACATGAGACTCCCTGTGCTCGTGAATCGGTTTATGGCAAACTAGTCGACAGACACGCTCAAGTCTTACTCTTAGGTGTAGACTTCAAACGAAATACCTACATTCATGGGGTGGAAGAGTGGATTGACATCCCAGAGCGCGTCACGGATACGCATGAACAGCTCTTTAGTATTTTACATACTGGAGAAAAAGTGGAGGTCCCTTCTAGAAGACACTATGGCTTATCTTGGTCTGAACACTTTTGGAAAGTAGAAGAGCTACTAATGGAAGAAGGGTCTTTGTATAAAGGGAAATTAGGAGATGCCACCGTTTTAGTGGATGATGCCGCAAAGACAACGGAATTATTAACGGAACTCCTTCAAGCGAACCCTGATCTCTTTTCAGACAATGAACCCCTTGAAGAAAAGTGGCGCACTTTTTTCCATAAAAAATAAAGGAAAGGCTCTCATGTATTGCATTTACGTGAGAGGTTTCGATATACTATTAGAGTCATTTTTTAGGAGGTTAAATATGAAACGTAAAAGAAAACGTGGGATACACATTCCGCAATTGATATCCATTGGTGTCTATACAGCTTTATACTTTGTAACAGTGGGGATATCTGCCATGTTCACAGTCTTTCTTGTTCCGGGCTACTCATTCATATTTATTCCGATTGTATCTGCCTTACTAGCGGGTACGGTATTTTCACTTATGGTAGCCAAAGTGCCTCAGTTTGGAGCTATTACTATTATGGCTTCCATTATGGGCTTGTTTTTCTTCTTAAGTGGGCGCTTTCCCTTTGCTTTATTTCCAAGTATAGGTTTTGGACTACTAGCAGATGCTATAGCGTATGCGTTCAAGTATAGAAGTAAAAAAGGGTTACTGTTGAGTTACGTTGTTTTCTCGTACGGGACAATCGGTCCGATACTGCCCTTCTTTTTCTTGCCTGAGTTTTATGCACAAGACTTGGTCGATCGTGGAAGAGACATGACTTATATTGAAGGAGCCTTTGCGAATATATCAGGCAATACAGCTGTCATCATTGGGGTATCCATATTAGTGGCTGCCATCATTGGTGGGTTGTTTGGACAACGCATGATGAAAAAACATTTTGAAAAAGCCGGGATTGTCTAATGGTTAATGTATTCGACCCGAGAACAAAAGTCACCTTACTGCTCTTATCTCCCGTTTTAATGGGCTTATCTATTGGGATAGGATTAGAAATACTGGTTATTCTGGTTTACGTCACCCCTTTTTTCTTATCCAATGAAATAAAGTGGGGTGTAGGCTTTTTATCTCTCTTTTTCCTGCAATTATTTTCTGCCTATTTTATTCTCCCTCATTTATCCAGTCCATTTATTCTGTATACAGTGTCTCTATTAGTCACAGGCTTTAGACGGATGATGCCGAGTATCATAGCAGGGGCTTTCGCACTGAAAACGACCCACATCAGCGAATGGATCAGTATGTTGAAAAAGTGGCACATGCCGACCGCAGTCATTGTCCCTCTTGCAGTTATGGCTCGTTTTTTTCCGACAGTGAGAGAAGACTACCGTCATATTCGTCGAGCAATGGCCTTTAGAGGAATAGGAATCGGGTCTATGGGAATGGTAAAAAACCCGATGCAATCCTTCGAATTCATCCTTATTCCTTTATTAATGAATGCCAGTCAAGTCGCTCAGGATTTAACGATTTCTGCTTTAACGAAAGGCTTGGGCATGCCTGGTAAACATACCTCTTTAGTAGAACTCAAGATGAGAACTCTGGATTATACGTATATAGGCATAGCGCTCATCCCAATCACTTTACATTTTGGAGGACAAATACTATGAAACCAGCTGTAGTGAGCGAATCGGTCTCTTTTCAATTTCTGCATACAGAAGACTCCTTTTTAAAAGACATTAACCTGACTATTCAACCAGGAGAGTGTGTCCTTATTTGTGGGAAGAGTGGGAGCGGAAAGACCACGTTCAGTCGTTTGCTGAACGGAGTGAGCCCGAACTTTATTGAGGGAGAGTTACAGGGGCATTTAAATACCGTTGACTTAGTCGCCGGAGAAGCAGAGATTGAAGAATACGTTCCGCTAGTAGGAAGTGTTTTTCAAAATCCGAAAACTCAGCACTTTAGCATGGACACAACCAATGAACTGGCTTTTCCTTGTGAGAACGTCGGAATGCCAGTGAAAGACATTTCCAAACGCATCGAAACAGTTGCTAAAGAATATGAAATAGAATCCTTACTTGGACGAGACATCTTTAAATTGTCTGGTGGAGAAAAACAACAGATTGCCTTTTCTTCTGCCAATATGCTTAAACCTCAAGTCCTAGTACTAGATGAGGTAACAAGTAATTTGGATGACCAAGCTGTTGAGCGTATCCGTCATATGATCCGTCGTATGAAAGAGAGCGGCATAACGATAATCTTAACAGAGCACCGTTTAGCCTGGACAAAAGGACTTGTGGATCGCTATGTATTGTTTGAAGAAGGAAAGGCAACGAATGAGTGGAACGCAGATACTTTTTCACACCTATCTAATGAAGAACTTCATTCTTACGGTTTGCGTGCGATGGATTTATCTCTCCATTCAAAAATAATTAAAGAAAAAATGCAAGCAAATAAACAGACGTCAGAAGCTGCTTTACAGACAAAGAATTTAGCAATTGGCTATGATAAAGAAGTGCCAGTTTTATCCGATTTAACTATTGGCTTTTCTCAAGGAGAGACAATTGGAATAATGGGGTCAAACGGGACAGGCAAGTCTACTTTAGCCAGTACCCTAATCGGTTTACAAAAGCCATTGTCCGGTTCTATATTATGGAAAGGCAAGCCAATTTCATCAAATGGACTTATCAAAAAAAGCTTTTTAGTTATGCAAGATACCAACTATCAGTTGTTTAGTGATTCTGTTTCTGAAGAAGTACTAATTGGAGCAAAGTATTCTGAAAAGAAAGACCAAATTCTTGAGCAGCTGAACTTAACAAAGGTAGAGGACCAGCACCCGATGAGTTTATCGGGCGGACAAAAGCAACGAGTCGCTATCGCTTCAGCTATTTTATCTGGTAAAGATATCATCATATTTGATGAACCGACAAGCGGGCTGGACTATGATAATATGGAACGATTCGGAAAATTACTAGAAGAACTAAAAGATTCAGGAGTCGTCGTCATCGTGATTACGCATGACATCGAGCTCGCTGCCAACTGGTGCGATCAGATTATTTATTTAAATGAAAACTAAAAGAACTCTCGAGCGTGAGAGTTCTTTTTTGCATCATACAGTCACTCTTTAAAAAAAAGTTGAGTTTTCTTCTAACTCAAATATAAAACGACTGTGAGTTAGCACATAACTATGAGTTTTCCTCCAACTCAAGTATAAATGTACTGTGAATTAGCATAAAACAAAGAAAAACGGAAACCGCACTATTAAAAGTGGGCTTCCGTCATATTTAAATTAGATAAACAAAGCTTTAATTTCAAGATAATCTTCGACTCCGTAAATACCATTTTCGCGTCCTAAACCGGATTGTTTATAGCCACCGAAGGGAGCTTTCGCTGTTTTTTCACCGTCATTTATAAAGACATTACCGCTTCTGATTTGTCTGGCTACTTTAATCGCTTCTTCTTTCGGACCGACCACGCCGCCAGATAAGCCGTAAATGACGTCATTCGCTATGTCAACAGCTTCTTCCACTGAATCATAAGTGATGACTACTAAAACGGGGCCGAAAATTTCTTCCTGGGCAATCGTCATATCGTTTGTCACATTAACAAAGACCGTCGGCTCAACGTAGTAGCCTTGCCCTTCTATTTTATTACCACCTAACAGCACTTCAGCGCCTTCATCTTTTCCTTTTTGGATATAATTCAGCACTGTGTCGTATTGATCTTTTGAAGAAATCGGACCAACAACCGTATCGTCATCTGCTGGATCTCCAACTTTAACATCTTTATATAACTCTTTCAGAATCTCTTTTGTATTCTCCAATTCATCTTTAGGCACAATGAGACGGCTTAAAGCAGAACAAGACTGACCTTGATTGTTTAGCAAAGTAGTCGCAGCTTTTTTCACCGCTAACTCTAAGTCTCCGCCTTTGAGATAAACCATAGGCGACTTCCCGCCTAATTCCAAAACAAGTTGCTTGACTGTTTTCCCAGCCTTTTCATATAAACTTTTACCGACTTTGGTAGAACCAGTAAAGGAAATGACATCAACATCGGGATGACTAGTTAAAAAGTCACCTGCTTCTTCGCCACTCCCTAGTATAAGATTGAATACACCTTTAGGTAAACCAGCTTCATCAATAATTTCAGTTAAAAGTAAGGCTGTTAAAGGGGTTAGTTCAGCTGGTTTCACAACGACTGTATTTCCAGCCAATAGGGCCGGTGTGATTTTACGTTGAATTTGGTTCAACGGGTAATTCCACGGTGTAATACACGCAACCACTCCAAAGCCTTCTTTTATAATAGTCGCATTGTCTACTTTCTCTTCGAATTCAAATGATTCAAATTCTTCTAAAGTGGCTTCCATTTCGCTTGTTGAAAGAGTGACCTGAGTTTCTTCCGCAAAGGTTTGCGACGTGCCTAGCTCTTTGACCATCATATCTGCGAGTTCTTGTTTCTTGTTTTTTATGCCTTCTAAAATATTTCGAACGTATTCCGTTCGTTTAGATGGGGAGGTTGTATTCCACTCATTGAAAGCCGCTTTAGCTGACGCCACTGCCCGATTGACATCCTCTTCAGTTGCTTCAATAATTGTCGTGATCACTTCTTCTGTTGCAGGATTAATCACTTCGATAGTTTTATCAGATTTTGATTTTTGCCATTGTCCGTCATAATAAAGTTTATGTTCGTTCATGAAAAATCTCCTCCTTCAATACCCATTATGAAGTAAAAGAAAGAGAGAGCCAAATAAAAGGCATTAGAAAGTGATTCTTGTAAGCGGTATACATATCAGTTATACTTCTCATAAGTACTGGACGAGAGGGGCACATCAATGAAAGCAATAGGACTAATTTTAATTGCTCTATTTTTAAACGCATGTGGTATAGAAAATGATGGAGCAGATAATTTATTTAGTTTTCACCAAATTGACTATTCCTATCCCTTTAATAATCCTGACCGACAAGACGAATTGAATGTGGATTTAACTTTTGAAGAAATTGAAGAAGGAGAAGTATATTCAAAAAGTGAACTGGAAAAATTGTATATTAGTGTGACCTATGAAGGCAACTCTACTGAAATAATTGAATTAGGAAGAGCCTTTGATGTCTTAGAAAGATTGGATGGAGAAAATTGGCAAACAGTTAGACCGGTAGAAGGATATGATGTTCCCAGCGACTTATTAACATTATCTACCAGCAATCCAACAGTAACCATTCAAGTGAGTCTTGATCCTTATTTAAGAAATGAAGATGAATTTAAGGGTGGAACATATCGAGTAACTAATCAAGATGCTGTATTCTATTTTAGTGTTGGTGAAATTCTAGTAGAGGAGTAATTATTATATCAAAAAACACAAAATTCATATTAACGCTAGGAAGTATTCTAGTGGTCGCTTTTTTCGTCAGCAGGATCTTAGCAGATGATAACGAAGAAATTGAGCGCGCTGTCCAGGCTCTTCAGCAGCCGATGACTGATATCAAACATATCGAATACTTAAACAACAATGAAGCGATTGCCTTCTATGAGTGGGGTCAGGAACCAGAACATTTTGGTCATGGAATGTTTGAAAAACGTCTATTAGGATGGGAGTTTTATGGAGGAAGTACATACTGGGTTGATTCAGAGATGGATTTTGGCTTAACTTTTTCTAACTTAGAATTCAGCTCATCTACCCATACAGATTTAATTAGCGGGATAATTGGGCATCCTGATATCGTAATGGTGGAAGTAGAGACTCTCAGTGGCAATACCTATGATGCAGAGATTATAGAATATGATGCGGGTGAGAGATTTTGGTTTTTACTGACTGACGGAGATAATACAGTAGGCTCAATTGTAACAGGGTTAACAGAGGATTCTGAAGTAATTACCCAAGAAGGAATATAAAAAAATGCACAGAAAAGTTAAATTCTGTGCATTTTGTGTATCTATTTAAATCGTTACATATTCCAACACAGATACAGCTTGATCGATTGTTTCCACTGTAACATTCGCTTTATTAGATAATTCTTTAATCGCATGAATTAAGCTTTCCGGGCGAACGATAATCAGGGGTTTACCTTTATTAACAGCTGTCGTCGCATCCATTGCGGTATTCCACTGACGGTACTCTTCGCCAAATAAAGCAATCACAATATCTGCTTTATTCATTAATACCTGAGTTCGGAAGTTATTGATATCTGACGCTGCATCATCTTTATAATACTTTCCAGGCTGTTCGCCTAAAACCTGTTCACCAATATCGTCTGATAAATCATGATTGGTTTGAGGTGAAACAAACTCAAAAGGCAAGTCTTTCTCTTGTACCTTTTCAATTAATGTTTCCCTCCAATCGTCATGAATCTGTCCGGCTAAATAAACAACAAAAGTCATAAAATTACCTCCTATAAAATAGCTTCTCTCTTCACTATTACATATCTGTCTTCTGTAAGCAAAGAATCCTTACTCTTTCGAATAGTCAGGGGTTAAAGTAATACCCACTGCACTAGGGCCAGTATGGACACCAATCACACCAGAGAGTCGAAGCAGTTGATTGTCTTTATTATCCGGATATTTCTCTTTTATTCTTTTTCTTATAGATTCCGCTATCTCTGGAATATTTCCATGCGCAACGTCAATACGAACTGGGTAATTGAGTGAATCAATGTAATCGTGAGCGATCTGTTCCATCTTTTCTAGTGCACGCTTAGAAGTTCGAACGGCTCTTTTAAATTCAATGCCTTTAGAAGACAGTTTCAGTATGGGTTTAATCTTAGTAAAAGTAATGACTTTCTCAGCTAAATGTGAAATACGTCCACTTCTCACTAGATTTGAAAAATCATCGAGCATCACAAAAGCTAAGGTTTTATCTTTCATATCTTCGAGTCGGTCGATAATCGTCTGTATGGATTCACCTAGATTAATCAAGCGTTTGGCTTCAAGTACTTGGTAACCTGTTAAAACGGACACCATCTCTGAATCAAACACCGTAATTTTCTTTTCATCGACTTGTCTCGCAGCCATTTGTGCAGTTGAAACAGTCCCCGATAGTTTTCCTCCTGGATGAATACTTAAGATTGCATCGTATTCTTTTAACACTTTTTTATATAGCTTTATAAATTCTCCAATAGTCGGCTGTGACGTTGTGACCACTTCATTAGAATCGCCCATTTTGTTATAAAATTCACTTAACGTTAAATCATACCCGTCTTTATATGTAGTCCGTCCAAAAATGATATCTAAAGGAATCAAATGGATGCCCAATTCTTTTGCTTTTTCAAGCGAAATACTGCTGGAAGTGTCTGTTATAATCACTGTCTTCATAGTCTTATACCTCTCGCCGTTTATTTTATTATCCTATCTAAGTGTAACATAATTATATTTAAATTATAGCGATTCAAGTATGGTATATTAAAGATAACTTATACAAAGGAAGATGATAATGTTAACTGATGAATCCGCTCGTAAAGTCATTTACACCATTATGGATATGTACCCAAACGCCATTCCTAAAATGCGTTACGATGACCCCTTTAAATTACTGATGGTTGTCATTTTGAGTGCACAGGCAACTGATGAATCCGTTGCTAAAATCCGTGATGCTCTTTTTAAACGATATCCCAATCCGCAAACTGTGGTCAATTCGTCACCTGAAGAAATAGAAACGTATATAAAAACAGTCGGTCTGTACCGTAATAAAGCAAAATACATATACAAAAGCAGTCAGCAGTTACTCGACCACTTTAATGGAAAAGTACCTCAAACACGAAAAGAGCTGTTAACCCTAACCGGAATAGGTCCAAAATCAGCCAATATACTCTTAAGTGTAGCGTTTAACGAGCACGCTTTTGCGGTCGATACCCATGTGGCCCGAATCTGCCGGCATCATAAGATTGTCGAAGAGAAGGCGAGTGTCAAAGAAATAGAAGCGCGCGTGACTGAATTGATTCCTTCAGATTTGTGGGGAAGAGCCCACCAGTCCATGATTTCATTTGGAAAAGAAATATGTACATCACGCAATCCGAAATGTCACGAGTACCCAGAGTTGTATGACGGATTGAAATCAGTAGAATAATGTTCACTTTACTTCAGCGTCTCTTATTAGTAAGGTCGCATAGGAATAAAGTATCTAATTATTTAAATAATAACAGGCGAAAGTTTCTATCCCTTAACGGTATAGAAAGTGATATACTATTCATAAATCTGAATAAAGCATATCCAAATGGAGGAAACGTTATGTCACTCAAAAGAAGTAGCTATGGATTGATAGTTATAACAGGCTTATTACTGAGCATATACAGCTTGTATATTTTATTGCCCGAAAGGATTAATTTAGGATACAATCCAATAGGGATTGTCCAACTCTTTTTAGTGCTCGGGACACTCGTTTCACTGGTTTTTACTCTTAATAAAGCAAAGACAGTCTCAAAAAAGACACTATTAGCTTACTGTCTTCTTTTAATATGGCATATATTATTAATTTTATTTATGGCTTTTAGCCTTTTTGTTTGGTTTGCCTTCCGACCTGTTTAATTGTAGAAAGGAATATATATAATGAGTAATTATAAAAAGATATTTTCAGGACTTTTGTTTTTGTTAATATTAGGTTTTTGTTTGTATATTGTATACTTGTATCGAGATATCACAGCTATCAATGAAGCCATTGCTGAAGAGGGATGGACTCAATCAATTGAAACCGAAAGAACTGGATTTGATTTTAAAACAGGATCATTCTATAAGCATGTTACTTACAAAGATTCGGATGGGATTGATTACTATTATATTGTGAATAGATATCTTGGAAGCGACAGTGGAATAGTTTTTTCTATTGCAATGGATGAAGAAAATGTAGATATAGATGACTCAACAAAACCATATCAGCTTCAGTATTCCGAATAAACTTCTTATCTTAACACCCTTAAAACTCACTTTAATTCTTGATTTTTAGTATTTCCAAAAGTCACAAAAACGGTGGAAGATAAAACTTTCAGTCAGATGATAAAAAGTTAGATAAAAATCTCATAAAAGAGTACAAAGGAAAGAGCAGCGGTCGGGTAATTCGGAACCGTTGCTCTTTTTTTCTATTTTATAGAGCTCTATACTCCCAAATAACCAATAAATAGTCAGCTCGAGTCTTATAGAACCTCTCTATAAGACCTCATTCGTATTATTAAACCCTATCTGGTCGTATAGAGGGCATCTAATCGACCGGATTAAGATAAAATTCTTCTGTCCGGTCTAATAGGAAGAAAAATGCTTCCTAAATTTAGGATACATTAATAAACTCTGCTATCTCTTTCTCGCTCATAGAACTGTCGCTGACCGTTTTATGCCCGTCATCATTTTTATATAATAAACTTGGAACAGTCGGCATATCATAGTTACGTCTAAAGCCTTCAATCTCTTTATAATACTGTTCATCTTGAGAGTGGATGAAATACACAGTCTTATTATTTTTCTGGGCCACTTTATGAATCTTAGGCATAAACTTCCTACAATAAGGACACGTTTCACGTGCAACTAAAATAACGACTTCTCCGTCTGCTTCTAATAATTCATTTGCCTGTTTAGGTGAAATACGTTCGAAGTCTTCGGCCAACTTTAAAAACTCTTTTTCATCTGATGCCATAATTTAAACACTCCTTTAAATTTTGTTCATCTTAATCCTATCAGACAAAAAAACTCTCGCCAACTATTAAGCATACAAATAGAGTGTTATGTTTGCTATAGCTTTAAACCTTCTGCTATCTTTAAAAAAGAAGATACAAATAAATCAGACAGTTTTTAAGTTATTCACTATAGAGAGGATCGGTTTTATAATGGAAATAAAAGCAGCAGTCACTCCGAAAAAAGGAGAAGAATTTGAAATCAAAGAGGTGAAGTTACCTGAACTCACTTCAAAAGATGTTTTGATAAAAGTCGTTACATCAGGTATTTGCCATACAGATGTTTCCGGAAGAGACACAGACATGGTTAACCCCCCGTCGGTATTAGGGCATGAAGGATCTGGAATAGTTGAATCAGTAGGGGACGAAGTAACGGCTGTTGAAAAAGGAGATCATGTCGTTGTTTCTTTTTCTAGCTGTGGAGAATGTGAAAATTGCTTAAATGATCATCCCGCGTATTGTAAAAAGTATGGAGAGCTTAATCTAAATAGCCATATCGATGAGACGAACACTTTAGTCGATCGATTCTTTGGTCAGTCATCCTTTGCGACGTATTCACTTACTAACGAAAGAAATGTAGTCAAAATAGATAAAGATATAGACTTAACACTGGCTGCTCCTCTTGGGTGTGGCTTACAAACAGGTGCATCAACCGTTTTAAATGTATTGAAGCCAGAGGAAGGTAGCTCTATAGCCGTATACGGAGTAGGGTCAGTTGGATTAAGTGCTATAATGGCCGCAAAAATTGCAGGATGCAAAAATATAATTGCGGTTGATCTGCATGATAATCGCTTAGAGTTAGCCGAAGAGTTAGGTGCTACTGCTACAATTAATAGTAAAAATGAAAACGCAGTAGATAAAATTAAAGAAATCACTGGAAACGGTGTTGAGAATGCTCTCGATACAACTGGTGTAGACGAAGTCATTGAGCAAGCCGTTGCAGCACTTGATACATTTGGCAAACTCGCCTTTGTTGTTACAGATTTTGGATTTTCTATTCCGTTTATGGATTTAGTCATTGGTGGCAGACAAATTATAGGTTCGACTCAAGGAGACGCTATCCCTCAGAAGTTCATACCACAGTTAATCGACTACTATAAAGAAGGAAAATTTCCATTTGATAAAATGGTTACTATGTACGAGTTTGATGACATTAATAAAGCCTTTGAAGATTCTGAAAATGGTTCAGTCCTGAAGCCTATCCTGAAAATAGGGTAACCGCTCGGATAGATAAATCACTATAAATTAATAAAGGTGTTAGCGAAAACTTGCTAACACCTTTTATTTAGTACTATAAAAAATGTCTTACATAGCCAGACCTTTTAAGAAGTTCCGTATATACCTGTCTCCACACGGCTTATAATTACGGTGACCTTCTTTTCTCAACACCGCGCTTAATTCACTTTTCGATATCTCTACTCCAGCATCATCTAGAATATCCAATATATCATCGGATGTTAAAGACAAAGCAATTTTTACTTTCTTTAAAAAAATGTTATTCGCATTAGCTTGGTTCAATTCCAGCTCAGGTTCTTTCCCGTCTTTTGGTCCTCTTTCAAAAGTAATGAAGCCGTTTAAAAAGCGTTCGAACATTTCGTCGGAGCATTCCAATTCATATTCATTTTCAGTTCCAACCTCTTCATCACTGGTTGATTTTTTAATCATTAAGGCTTGAACCTCTTTTTTATTTAATGACACACCACCTAAGTGAAAAATCTTAACCATATCTGCATCTTTAATATCAAGCGCATAGCGCAATCGCGTTAATCGATCATTGTGATTCATTTGTAAACTTCCTTTCTTTTCCTCATGATGATTATAACAAACATCAGGCTATTAATCTTGGTGTATTTATGCTGATTTTAAATTTTACTATCAAGAAGTATGATACAATTTAATCAATATATATCATTTCAAAGGAGCAAATATATGACCATATTTCAAAAAATAAAAGAACCTATCTTTTTAAAAGAGAGCAAGAATGCTGAAGAACAAATTGAGAAATTGAAAGCCTTAAAGCCGAATCTTAATGAAGAAGGACAAACACTTTTAGAACAAGACATAGCCTTTTTAGAATACGGCATAGCTGGAGAGAAGAATATAGAGTTTGAGCTGAAAAATAGTCATATGCCCATGTACATTCTTCACGATATATATTTAAAAGAAGGAGATTTGAGTGCACAGATTGATTACTTAGTTTTTACTAACAAGTTATGTTTTATAATAGAATGCAAAAATCTATATGGGAATATCGAGATTAATAATGCAGGAGATTTTATCCGGGTAACAGAATATAGAGGAAGAAAACAAAAAGTCGGTATTTATTCCCCTATTACTCAAAATCAGCGTCATATGGATTTAATGAAAAAGATTAGAATAAACAGCAGGGGAAATAAAATAACTCAATTAATCTCAGAAAAGTATTTCCATACTGGTTATAAACCGATCGTTGTGTTGTCAAATCCCAAAACTATACTTAATGCGAAATTTGCGGCAAAAGAGATAAAAGATAAAGTAATACGGGCTGACCAGCTAGTAAAATACATAAAGGATGCCAATAAAGCATCCAAGGAAAGTATCGTTTCAGAAAAGACAATGCGTGATCGCGCACAGTTTTATTTAAATAAACACAAAGATGTAGTTAAAGATTATACGAAAAAATATGAAACATATAAATTAGAAAAAAGCGATACGGACTTGTTTGGTGAATTGAAGGCCTATCGGTTGAATAAGAGTCGTGAAGAGAAAATAAGAGCGTATTACATCTTTAGCGATAAGCAACTAGAAGATCTCGTTTCTAAAATGCCAAGAACCAATATAGAATTACAATCAGTGGATGGTTTTGGAAAGATTAAAGCAGAAAAATACGGAAATGATATTTTAAAAATAATACAGCCATATTTGGTTGATTAGATCAATAAAAGATATAAAAAAAGCATTTAGCCATATATTGCTAAATGCTTTTTCAAAACAAACTATAAGTCAAAAATTTTTCTTCCTACACTTTACGGATAACTCCTTCATCTTTAGAGATCTGGTAAATTCTATATGTCGCTGCAGCTCCGTATAAGCCTGCAACTCCAACTCCTAAAATCATATCAAACATAAATTCAGAAAGTAGCTGGGCCTCACGAAGAATCGGGATTAAATTCATCACGACCATACTTAAAGTAAAACCAAACTCTTGCAGTGATAGATATATTAGTAGAGCATAGACAAGATAGTTTATAAGGAGTAAGGTGAGAACAACGACTCCGACTACTGAAAGAACTCCCGAAAGAGCAAATATACCGCCATTTTTTCTATAAAACTTAAATGCAAGGTGGACACCTATAATTCCAGCAAACCAACCGTAAAAGCCAATATATAATAGAATTCCCCAAATGACTGCTCCGATTAATGCACCTAAAAAAGCTCCGCCAAGGCCAGATTGAATAGATTTTTTATTGCCGCCACCAAATTGTTAAGAATCTAAATCATCTTTAATGGTTTGATAACTGCGGTCACTTAAAAACATAAACGTGTTCTCCATTTGGTAAAGTGAAACAGTGTCATCCGTGTCGCCGTATAAAAAGTCTCCTGTATGAATACCGAGTTCTTTTAGCTGGGCGACTGCCTCATTAATTAAAGAAGAGATGTGTTTTTCAAAGGCTTTTTTTCGCATCGGAATGGTTCCAGCTAGTGACAGATGATTAGATTTCATCTCCACAACTAATGGCTTATGCTTTCCGACAAATCTTTCATTGAGCTTATTTATGACTTCTGAAAAGTCATTGTTTTCACCAGAGACACCAAATTTAATTAAATATTCACCTGGACCATAACTTGTTTCATTAACTTCAACAACTGTATAATACCCATCCACTTTTCCTGAAAAACTAAGAGGAAATTTAGATTGTTGTTTCTCTAAGTTAAAATCATTCATTAAAAAATTTGAACGTGCCATACGACCAACCCTTTCACCTTTTTTCAATTCTATCGTATCATAATACTTGTCTGTACAAGATTGCAAAGAGTAACGGTATGGTTCGGAATTTGTTTATATATCATTCAGGATGAAAAATTTTAATCTTTGACATCGATTTCTCTGAGGACGCGTGCAGGGACTCCGCCTATAACAACATTATCTCCAAAGGACTTCGTTACTGTCGCTCCCGCTGCAATGACAACATTATCGCCAAGAGTTACGCCACCAACAATCGTAACATTCCCGCCAATCCAACAATTATCTCCAATAGTTATCGGACGCGCAAACTCGTAACCGGAATTTCTTTCTGTTGGATCCAGTGGGTGTTCTGGAGTTAGGATGTGAACGGCTGATCCTAACATAGCATTTTTCCCAAACCGAATAGGGCAGACGTCTAAAAATACACAGTTAAAGTTCGCAAAGAAATTCTCGCCAACGTGAATGTTGTATCCATAATCCACTTGAAAGCTAGGCTCAATCATAATACTTTCACCAGTGCTTCCTAAAAGTTTTTTCAAAATGTTTTCTCGCTCTTCATATGATATGGGACCATTGTATTCTTGAGTCAACTTTCGTGCATTCGCTCTTTCTTCAACTAAAACCGAATCTTCCGGAGAATACATTTCCCCTGCTAACATTTTTTCTTTTTCTGTAAGCATTTTATTCCTTCTTTCTATACTTGTTATTCCACTATATGCATTATATAGGTAGTCTAGTCCTGAATAAAGAGTTTTACACCGCTGTACTCAAATGGTTTGAATTGTGAAACATAATATTTGAACTTTTTAACTGCTTTAAATAGAAAGCTGAGGTTCTAAAAACTCTTCTAGTCGTCTTTCCGTGTTTATCTAGCTTTATGTGGTCTGACTGAATCCCTTGTTCGTGCAAGAGGGCAATGTTTTCTAGGAGAAACTCATCACTCCCCACAACATAATAAAAGGCATCTTTGTCTGTGGCTAATTGTTTAACACGCTCGTAGTAATCGTTTCTGTTGTCCACAAATTCTGAAGAGAATGCTTTATCTGAAACCGTCTCGAAAAGATCAGGGAATAAGTAATGTCTTGAAGAGTCCACATTTAAAGAATGAATTGAACCGACATTTTCCGGACTATTAAAGTAATCCAGTACAAGAGGTCTAAACGTTGCCAGACCAACACCTGATGATAAGAAATAAATGTTTTTATTTTCTCGTCTGAGTGGGACGTTAGAATGAATTTTAAATACAGCCACTTCGTCACCAACTTCTAGCGTTCTCAGAATCTGTTTAAACTCAGAGCATTCTTCTTTTATACGGGTGGTAATCCCAATAGACTGTTCTTCTGGTAAAGTAGAAATAGACATGTGACGAACTAAACTACGATTCGGCTTTTCTTCTGCATTAAACCCTTTTAAGGCTAAATGAATATGAGCGCCTTCTTCCCATGTCACATCTTTAGGGCAATCTAAATAATAGGTTTTTATTTCAGGACTTTCATCCACTATTCGATTTATTTTCGTCCAATAAATTTGCATTTTATAATCTCCTCACTATTTTATCTTCTCTATATTCAAGATACACTAACTGATAATGATTCTCAATTAAAAGTGATCTTTTTCTCAAAAGAAATTCTGGTTCTTAATAAAGTAATATAAGGGCGGTACTTCTAAGGAATTATGCTATGATAATAAAGAGGTGTAAAAAGAATGAAATTAACGATTAGAAAAAGAACACTAGGGACTATACCACTTTTAGAAGTGGTTCAAAGAGAGAGGAGGAACGACTTACTCCCACTCATTGTTTATTATCACGGATGGCAATCTTCGAAGGAATTGGTATTAACCCAAGGTAGAAGATTAGCAGCCGCTGGTTTTCGTGTGCTGCTTCCTGATGCAGCGAATCACGGAGACCGAAAACAACCCATTACGAAAATACCTTCTTTAACTTTCTGGCAGAGTATTCATACCAACTTATTCGAGTTTGGTTACATTATTAACCACTTTGAAAAGTTGGGCTTAGTGGATGAACGAATTGCTGTAGGAGGTGTGTCCATGGGTGGGATGACGACTTGCGCACTGCTCACGCATCATCCTGAAATTAAAGCAGCGGCTTGTGTCATGGGATCACCAAAACCTGTTGCTTACAGGGAACGTATTCAAAAGCATGCGTCAGAATTAAATCGTTATATGCCAAAAGATTATTTGGACTTATTAACTTGGATACCGGCATATGACCTGTCTTTAAATCCGGAAACGCTAGAAGATCGTCCGCTTTATATTTGGCATGGAAAACAAGATATAGTAGTGCCTTATGACCATACCCGTGAATTTGTGGAGGGAAATCCTGATTTAAATATTATTTTTGAGGATGAGGATGAAGAACATCTAGTCAAAACTGCAACAATGGATAAAATCACTCAATTTTTTGTGAAGGAAATGCTTTAATAAAAAAAAATTGCGCATCAAAGAAAACTTACTTTCTGTTGTCTTTAGTCGTAAAACTGAAGCGTATGACTTGATCAAAACTGTTTCATCATTAAATCGCAATTGAATGATAAAAAACATTTTATCCATGACTATTCGTGATTAACGTCATTCAATTGAAAATTACATACGCGAATGACTCTAAGTGGTTCATTAGCTCTATTGAGCTGAAAAAAATTCTTGCGAATAGCTCTAAAATAGAAATTAGAGGTATTCGTCTGTTCAAATTTCTTGCGAATAGAGCTAAAAGGTTATTTCAGTGTGTGTATAGTATATATTTTAAAAGAAGGAATAGATGAGTAGTTTGCAAAAGGTACTATAACATCAAAAGAGTTACGAGAATCCCCACCAAATTTTTCAGGGGTTGTAAGATAAGGTATTAGTTCCAGCATTTCATAAACGGATCCAGGATAACCGTGTGGAATTAAAATGGGTATAGAATTGTCTCCGCTCCCGCGTTCATAAATAAAGTAAATATCTATTCCATCTATATTTACTTTATAATTGGAAAAAGCATTCAATTTCTTTTCGACTTTTCTCCAATCAAATTCCTCTTCCCAATAATCAGAAACTTCTTTCAGGAGTGATAGAGGTATTCCGTATTGCCAACCAGTATTGGGTATCTCATCTGGAAATCTCGTCATACCTAATCGCATTTTTAAATCATCTATCTCTTTATTAGAAATATTGATAGTGTAAGGTGTGATTTTCATATATCCTCCAAATTATTAAATTTTTTGTATATTAACAGAATAACAGAACACCCGTTCCTTCTCAACGTTTTAAAAATAAATAGCAGCGTACTATATTTTACACATTATTATGGACTTGACTTAACCATTAGTTATTACGTGTAGTTAAATACATGAAATTGCTTAAAGTAATGTATTTATGGTTCTGTTTTAAAGTGTGATTCTATAACCAATATTATTTGAAAAAATTATAATTCAAGTAGAGAATAACGATTTGGATTTAACAAAACACTCCCAGTATCGCTACTCGATACTGGGAGTGTTTTGTAATAAGGAATGTTTATGTTTGAACATTATTTATTTTAAGATACTTCAAAAGTATTTCTGTCAATCGCATGTATATCGTTGATGTAAAGCTTAATGTCAATTAATTCAGGCTTCGTTTCATCTCACAGTATGTTATCGTCTCTAGTGATCATTTGTGACAAGCAAGAGAACTGTTACATGTGAATTAGGAAAATATTTTTTTCTTGATAAATCATCTTGTTGTAACTATTATTCAATTAAATATTGTAAATACCTGTATGGATCTTGTCGGAACTATAGAGCTGATCCCATACTTATGATAAAAGTTACCCACATAAATCCAATTGTCAGCAACAATCCAGAGACTACGTAGCCTATTGCATAAATAAAATTCATTTTATTATTTCTGATTGCCATGATTAGAAACGACGTTCCTGCTAACCAAACTAAATATGTGAGGGCAGCACCAATCCAGTAAAAAAAGAGTCCATTTCCCCAATAGGCCATAATTTGAAAAGCGATACTTAATAGGTAGACACTAACGGCACTTAAAAGAGATATAACTAAATAGTGCTTCTCTTTTATAATTTTATTCATTTTTAAACCCATCTCCTTCCCAATACTATAAAGGCGTTAAAATCAATTATCAGGTATAGATTCAATATTAAATTATATTTAGATGTTACCACACTAGCTTAATACCGTCTACGGATGAATAAATTAAATCACTAGTGTTGCATAAAACTATATTCTTACCGGATTCTATATTTGTTAATTAAATCACAAGGTGTTT
>NZ_BAAACW010000060.1:0-4818 GCF_039521845.1 Alkalibacterium iburiense | reverse complement strand
ATTTACCAGATAATCACTGATTATTTATTTTACCCATTTATAGCCCTTAAAAAGGGTTTCTTTTTCAGCACCCTCGTCATTTGACTGCTGTCCTTTATCTTAAGGCGGGTTTTTTTAGAATTTTTTCACCTAATGAATCTGCCCACTGTTCCGGCCAAGCAAAGGAGTAGGGGACGCCGTACTGTTGACGTAGTTTTTTGTATCGGGATAAACGAGACCATGAAAGGGAAACAAACCCAACAGTTAACAGGTACAAAGGACCTAAGATAAGAGACTGAATCGTGTGCCCATATTCATGTACAGAAATGCGGTCACAGCGCTCTTTTAAACGATAGGAGTCTTGTTTGGTATACTTTAATAAATCGGGGTTCTTTTCATTTGGAACAAAAATAAACAAGCCTAAAGAAATACCGTTAAAGGTCGGCCATTTCGTTCGAATGGCTCCGTGATAAAAATCATGAGGGTGTTTAATAAACAAGAGAAATAATAAAAAGCCCAACAAGGTCTGAAAGAGTCCCCAACTCAATTGTAAAAGAATATAACACACATACAGCAGGCCATGTTTGAACGACACGTTTTTGTCTGAGTACATACTAACCGTCCTTTTGATTATCAAATAAGTAAAATGCTTCTCGTTTAGAAACGAGAAGCATATTTTTTAATATCTATATCTCTTGCAAAACACCAGTGAGCCGAGTCGCCTGAAATAATTAAATCAGCTTCTTGTAACTCATTGACATTCCGCGCTCCCACGAGGGTCATAATCCGACGTAGCTCTTCTTTCCAAGCATGGACTGTTTCAATAGCTTGATCGACATCATCTAATGCCATATGCATGAATTGACTGGATAAACCAGTTAGGGATGCCCCCAAGGATAAAGCTTTGGCTATTTCCATAGGGCGTCTAATCCCACCGGAAGCGATAATCTCTGCTTTTTCGGAGACTTCTTGTGCTTCAAGTAAAGAGACGACCGTCGATTGTCCCCAACCTTCAAAATCATCCATTTTATGATTTTTTCTGCGGAAGTTTTCAATCTGTGCAAAATTTGTGCCGCCCGATCCACTGATGTCAACCGTTTTAACCCCTAATGATTCCAGAAGCAAAATGGTTTTACGACTCATACCAAATCCGACTTCTTTTACAATAACAGGGACAGATAAGCCTTCTACAATTTCCTGAATGTTTTCTAACCAATTGGAAAACTCTCTATCACCCTCAGGCATCACTAACTCTTGAGGAGAGTTTACATGAATCTGAAAAGCATCTGCTTCGAGTAAGTCGACGACACGTTTGGCATTTTCCAAGCCGTGCCCCGCTCCTAGATTTGCAAAAACCAAACCATCTGGATTAGTTTTCCGTACAATTTCAAAAGAATCTTTCACAGAAGGATCTTTAATGGCTGCACTGACTGAACCTGTAGCGATAGCCAGACTTGTTTCACGAGCAATGATGGACAGCTTTTCATTGACTTTACCTGTCCAAGGACTTCCGCCAGACATGGCATTGATGAAAAAAGGAACAGAAAAATCTAACCCCGCTACTTGAACGGCTAAGTTAGCCTCTTTTACATCCATCTGTGGAAAAGAATCATGCACAAATTGAACATCATCAAATGAAGAGGCGGCATCATGATAAAACTTTTCAGACAAGGAGACGTGCTCATTTTTACGGTTAATTGGCTTAGACATACTGACACTCCATTTATTTATTATTTTTGGTAAATTTTAAAAGGGAGAGGAACAATGGCATGCTTTTTCCATTCCCCTTCAATCGTTTCTTTATACTGCAGGGAATCAATGAGAGCTATCCCACAATCGCCCCCACCGGCTCCAGATGTTTTGGCCGCCGCGTGATAGGCTTCTGCAATCTCACATAATGTTTTGAGAAGAGGCGTTTCAATCATAAGATGATTTTCCTGACTCAATTGTTGGAGGAGTTTTCGATTGCGCCTCACTTCTTCGAATAGACTATCCTTATCTTGAGTGCGAAAGGCCTCAATGAGTCGCTCTACACAAGCTTTACTTTCTGTTAAAAAAGCCGTGTAGGGTTCTTTTTTCTTATGGGCGTGAGCCGATCCTACTAACTTTTCTGTAGAAGCAGGTGACCCGGTCCATCCAATAAGTAACGTTAAAGAAGTCGGAGGAGTAAGCTTTTCAATGCTTAACAAGGGCCAGTCCAACTGGACCATGTCAGAGACGGAATGGGTCTGCTGCTTCGATTGTACCCACTCTTTGTCAAAGCTAGTATAGGCAATCCACCCCGTATAAGCAGCGGCTGCTAGATCTCCAAAAGAGCCTTTGCTGTTTAACTTCATGTGAGCTAAAGCAGCCAGTTTATAGAGAAGGATATCAGATACAGGATAAGAGAGCGAAGCGAGGAGCGCTTCTATAACAGCTACCGTGACAGCTCCGCTAGATCCTAAGCCGTATTTCTCTCCTGACTTTGAGGTTAACTCACTTTCAATGAGTATATCATAATAAGAAAGGGTCTGTCCTTTTTCTAATAGAAACTGTTCCGTTGTATGTAAAGCAGAGAGAAGAATATCTGCTGATTCTACCTCTTCGGTTAAGCTCACCTGTCCGTTTTCTCTCGTCCACTTTAACGCCTCTTCTGATAAGGCGGGGGAACTGATCGTTCCATACTCTCGCTTTGAAGGCGAAACTTGGACATGGATGAAGCGGTCTAAAGCGACGAGAACAGCTGGATAGCCTGGCTCAGTCACAGCATATTCACCGGCGATATATAATTTTCCAGGAGCTTTCGTTTGTACGTCCTTCATCATTTTATTGCTTTCCTCTCTATTACTGCTCCAGCGTATGAATTCCCGGTCCAGGTCGGGCTTCAATGAGCTGGTCAGCTTCGAAATGAGTGAGTAAAAAGTCTTTTATACCGGTCATTTCAGACTGCTTGCATACTATTTTTACGTTGGGACCGGCGTCCATGGTGAAATAAGCTGTGAACCCCTTTTTTCGTAAAGCTCTGACTGCATCCATGGCTTTCATACTCTCAGCTGTCCAGTACGTGAATGGTGGATTGGCAGCTAAGGTTGTTGCATGCATTTTTAAAGCATTTCGCTCGGCAATTTGTCCAACTGACTCGACATTTTTTTCAGAAATCGCTTGTTTCATAGCTTTTAGATCGGCATCCAATGTCTTTAACCAACCCTCATAAAAAGCAGAGGTTTCAACAGTTCGTTTCATTCCGTCTCGACTAGAGACTTCTTTTACTGCGTCGTTTACAATAATGAAGAGCATGCCGATATCCCAGTTAGCGTCATCGACTGGAACAGCAAAGGATGTGGCATCATCGGTTCCTTTTATCCATTCTGCAAACCCGCCGTAAATACTTCTGGAAGCAGAACCAGACCCTCTTCGGGCCAGTTTAGATAATTCTTCTTGAGAAAGCTTCAAGCCGGCTGCCTGACTGGCTGCTCCTGCTAAAGCAGCTAAACCAGAAGCGGATGAGGCTAAACCAGCTGCTGTAGGAACATGGTTAATACTTTCAACTAAAGCAGGGGAGGTGATTCCCGCTTGCTCTCTGACACTATTTAAAACCGTTTGTACTTTACCTAAAGCTGAATGCGGTTGTTTTTCTCCATCAAGGATAAGTTCATCTTCTACCAAAGACTGATCAAATGTCACACGTGTATCTGTGTAAAAGGCATCCAACGTAAGTGACAGAGAATTGTTTTTGGGAATAATCAATTCTTCATTTTCTTTACCCCAATATTTAATCAATGCAATATTTGTATGGGCACGTACCCATTTAGTCATTTTTTTCCACTCCTAAAGCATGAATCCACGTCTCAACTGCTCCGTGTTCCATTAATTTATGGGCGATGCGCTTCGCTTGTTTCGCTGTTTTAGTTAAGGCAATCATACAGCCTCCGCGTCCGCCGCCTGTTAATTTTGCTCCTAATGCTTTATATTCTAAAGCCGTATCTACCAGATGATCCAGTGCTTCATTGCTGACTTGAATCATTTTTAAATGGGAATGAGCAGCAGTCATTAATTTGCCTAATTGTTCGCTGTTGTTTTCTTCTATCGCTTTCTTCGCTTGCTCGGTTAACTCACCTAAAGCCTCAATCACACGTTTAGTCGCGTGATAAGACCCCTTCATCTGCTCAGCTACCCCTTCCACGGCCTGCTTAGTCTGGCCTTTCATCCCTGTGTCTGCCGCAATAATATAGCCGGATAAGCGCAAGGGGATAGGGTCAAAGGCGGAATTCTTTTTATAATAAACCGGTGAGAGACTGCTGGTTACTCGGGCATCCAGTCCACTGGGGTTGCCATGAGCTATTTTTTCAGAGATATCTACATAATATAACAAGGTCTCATAATCCAGCGGTTCACTGAAATAAGTGAACAAGGCCCGTACTAAAGCAGAGGCTACAGCTGCGCTGGATCCCATCCCTCTTTCAGGAGGAATGAGGCTGGAAATCGTTATCGTTAAAAAGTCCACCGGTTGATCTAAATCTTCACAAATCGATGCGATCACTATTTTTATATTTTTTAATGCCTCAGGAACATCTTTCACTGCTCCTTGGTAATAGCTGGAAATCAATCGGCTCTCTCCATCTGTTGGTTCAATCGTCACTTCAACAGGCGTTGCTAGAAAAGGAAGAGCAATAGCGGGTTCGTTATAGACGACAGCATGTTCACCCATTAAAATGATTTTACCATGAGCCGTACCGATGGCTTGTTCAAAGAGAGTTTTCATCTGTTCCACCCCTTCATCTCTCGCGTATTTCCAAAAATTTTGTTTATTTTATAGTTTATTTCTTCGTTTATTGCTTGTAAATCAATCTTTTACACAAA
>NZ_BAAACW010000059.1:322-18466 GCF_039521845.1 Alkalibacterium iburiense | reverse complement strand
AGTAGCTGTTCTTGTGAAGACAACATTCTCAACACTCCTTCATTTTCGTAACGCTTACATATATTATACTAAAAACCCCCTATTCTATCTATCGAAATCATAGGTAGAATAGGGGTTTTTCAGCAGTCTCGCTTTAGCTAGTCTCACTTTCTTTATTTGTTTAATTCAGCCGTACTATCCATAATCTGATCCACGATGCCATACTCTTTCGCTTCTTCGGCTGTCATGAAGAAGTCACGGTCGGTATCTCGTTCGATTACTTCTAGATCCTGTCCAGTACGCTCAACTAAAATTTTATTCAAGCGTTCACGTGTTCTTAAAATGTGTCTCGCAGCAATTTCAATTTCTGTTGCTTGACCTTGTGCGCCTCCTAGTGGCTGGTGAATCATGACTTCAGCATTTGGCAAAGCAAACCGTTTGCCCTTTTCACCTGCTGCAAGCAAGAAGCTTCCCATTGAAGCCGCTAATCCGATAGCGATTGTTTGAACGTCAGATTTAATGAAATTCATTGTATCGAAAATAGCTAAACCAGCTGTTACACTTCCACCTGGTGAGTTAATATATAAATAAATGTCTTTTTCAGGATCTTGCGCATCTAAAAAGAGCAATTGAGCAATAACAGAGTTAGCTACGTTATCATCAATTGGTCCTCCGAGCATAATAATGCGGTCTTTTAATAAACGAGAATAAATATCATACGCACGCTCGCCTCGTGGGGATTGTTCAATAACTGTAGGTACTAAATTCATGTAAACGTCCTCCTTGAAATGTGTTCTTTTTCAGTGTAGCATATATTCCTTTTTAAAGGAATCTAAAGTCATTATACATCATTGGTCAAAGTTGGTCAAACATTTAGTCACTCATTTTCTTTACCTTTAGTAATTTAACATATCTATCACTGTATTTCATACTATTGTTCTCGGTGGTTGGAGCTGGAGTCAAGCTTGAGCGACGTTCGTTTAACTTTAATTTCTTGAAGGGCGATAAGCTGGGATTTGAGCGACGTTCGCTGAATTTTATTTTCGCGAAGGGCGATAAGTACGGATTTGAGCGACGTTCGTCGGTTTCAGATTCCACGAAAGGCGATAAAGGCATCTTTAAGTAATAGTCACAGCCACTCACTCCTTTGAAGCTAGCCATTCCTCATTGAAACCCGGTGACTTCCTTAACTCTTCTAAAGTCGGCGATCCGGACTGGGCGCCTATTTTTCCTGAAGCAAAATATAAAATCTGGACCCTATTAGCTTAAGGCCCAGATTTTATTTGTATTAGTTATTCATTAGTAATCAATTCAAGCGGAGCTGCGATCTCGCTCTCAACTTCTTCACCTGAGAAGTAATCATAAACTGCTTCGACAGCTATTCTTCCCATTTCATCAGGTTGTTGAGCAACGGTTGCATTTAAACGTCCTGCTTCGATTTCTTCTAGAGCATCGTCATTTCCATCGAATCCCACAACGATGACATCAGTCATTCCAGCTGATTCTAATGCTTCCAATGCGCCTAGTGCCATTTCATCATTTTGAGCAAAAACAGCATCAATGTCTGAGTTTGATTGAATGATATTTTCCATTACAGTCAGACCCTCAGAACGGTTGAAGTTAGCAGACTGGCTTTCCAAGACGTTTAAACGCTCATCTGCCACATTGCTAAATCCTTCTCCTCTTTCATTGGTAGCAGACGCTCCTGGTACACCTTCTAACTGAACCACTCTGGCATCTTCGCCTACCATTTCGATGATAAATTCAGCTGCCATTTCTCCGCCTTCCACATTATCTGAAGCGATAAAGGTTAACACATCTCCCCCTTCACTAGAACGGTCAATCGTAATAACCGGGATACCTGCTGAGTTTGCAGACTCAATAGCAGGAGTGATGGCGTCAGAGTCTACAGGGTTGATGAGCAAAATGTCTACGCCTTGTTGGATGAGGTCATCGACCCCATTCACTTGAGTGGCCGTATCATCTTGAGCATCTACTGATCTAACAGTTGAACCATTTTCTTCTGCCGCTTCAATCACACCACTTTGAAGTTCTCCAAAAAACGGGTTGTTCAATGTTGAAATAGATAAGCCAATGGTGATTTCCTCTGGTGACTTCTCTTCCACTTCTCCATTGTCTCCTGTTTGGTCACCTTCTAAAGTAGCTGCTCCACATGCACTCAATACAAACATAACTAAAATTGATACTAGTCCTAATACTTTCTTCATTTTAACTCCTCCATTTTCTTTTTATTTTTTTCTATCTAATAATACCGCTATTATAATTACGACACCTCTAACCACTTGCTGATAAAAACTGGAAACGCCCAGTAGGTTTAGTCCGTTATTCAGTGTACCAATAATTAAAGCTCCGATAAGCGTTCCAACTATACGCCCTTTTCCTCCAGCTAGACTTGTCCCACCAATGACGACTGCCGCGATTGCATCTAATTCGTATGCTGTCCCTGCAGTGGGTTGAGCTGAGTTAAGTCGAGAGGCCAAAATGAGTCCTGCCAAAGCAGACATCATTCCTGAAATAGCATACACCATCATTTTTACACGATCAGATTTAATACCTGCAATATAGGCTGCTTGTTCATTTCCACCTATAGCGAATGTCTTACGTCCAAAGGTCATCTTATGCAAGACAACAAATAAGATGATGAATGCAATGGTTGTAATGATAACTGGAAAGGGTATGCCAAATAAATAGCCTCTTCCGAAGAATTGGAATGCAAACCCTCCACCAAAACCAGTAATCGGATTACCTTGTGTATAAACAAGGGTGAGACCTCTATAAATTGTCATAGTAGCTAGTGTTCCAATAAATGGGGCTACATTTCCTTTAGTAATCAATAACCCGTTGATTAATCCGAGGAATGCCCCTATTAGTAACCCAATAAAGATAGCAAGCAGTGCAGGAACCCCTGCAGCAATGATTCCTGCGGTTAATGCACTTGATAAGGCAAGTGTCGATCCCACAGACAAATCAATTCCACCCGTGATAATAACAAATGTCATCCCAAATGCAATAAGAGCATTGATGGACACTTGTCTCAATAAATTCAGTAGATTCGTCGGTTGTATAAAATTAGTGTTCATAACGGTTACAATTAACACAAGTACGACGAGAGCAATCGCTGGTCCTAACTTGCGGTAAAGTTCACTTCGCTTTTCTTTTTTTCTTGCAATGGCGGTATTTTTATTATCCATTATTCTCCTCCTGTTGCTAATGTCATGATGCGTTCTTCAGATAATTCATCCCGATGAAGTTCTCCAGCGATTGATCCTTCGTGTACGACTAAGACTCTGCTACTTACACCAATTATTTCAGGCAAGTCACTTGAAACCATAATAATAGCCACTCCACGTTCTGCTAGTTCTTTCATCAAATTATATATTTCTCTTTTTGCTCCGACATCTACTCCTCTAGTCGGTTCATCCAATATTAGTATCCGTGACCCCGCTCCAATCCATTTTGCTAAAACCACCTTCTGTTGGTTCCCACCAGAGAGTGCACTGACTGACAAATCGATACTTGCCGTTTTAACCGTTAACCTTTTCACTAGTAAATCAACAAACTCTTTTTCTTCTTTGGTGTCAATCCACCCTTTATTGGAAAACTCTTCAAATGCGGTCATACTGATGTTGTCTTTTACGGGAAAGTCTAAAATCAACCCTTCCTCTTTACGGTTTTCTGTCAGGAAGCCAATACCTTTCTTAACCGCATCGTGCGGGGTCTTGATATCCAGTTTGTCACCTTCAAGTAAGATCTCGCCTTCTTCAAAAGAATCGATTCCAAAGATACCACGCATAATTTCCGTACGACCCGCACCCATCAATCCAGAAAAGCCAAGTATTTCACCTGAATGCAGTTTAAATGAGATATTTTCATAATGAGGGAGATGGGTCAGATTTTTCACTTCTAAAACTACCTCTCCCTTATCATGTGTCATTTCAGGGTAATAGTCTTCCAGCTCTCGTCCAACCATCTGACGCACAATTTCATCATAAGTTGTATCTTTAGTAGCTTTGGTACTGATAGATACCCCATCTCTCATGACTGTTACTCGGTCGCTGATTTCGAATATTTCTTCCATTCGGTGTGATATATAGACTAATGCCACATTTTTTTCTTGAAGTTGACGGATAATTTTAAACAGAAGTTTAATTTCTCTATCCGTTAATGCTGCTGTCGGCTCATCCATGATAATCACCTCTGCATCGTTCAGCAGTGTTTTGGCAATTTCAACTAACTGTTGCTGACCTACGCTCAGAGTTCTCATCGTTCGGTCAAAAGAGATATCGATTCCCAATTCATTGAAAACTTTCTCAGCTTCTTTTTTCATTTCTTTCGTTAAGACCCAGCCAATTTTATTCTTTATTTCTTTACCCATGAATAAATTCTCAAGGACCGTCATATCCGGCCAGGTAATCATTTCCTGATGAATAAAACTAATTCCGTTCTCTTCAGCTTCTTTAGGGTTCGCGTATTGCTTTTGTTCCCCATTTATATAAACCGTTCCATCATCTTGCTTATGAAGACCTGTTAATATATTCATTAACGTCGATTTACCTGCCCCGTTTTCACCCATTAAGGCATGAACTTCACCCGGTTCTAATTTTAAATCGACGCCTTTAAGCACTTGATTCGCGCCAAAGGCTTTTGTAATCCCTCTCAATTCTACTTGCACTTTAACTACCTCCTAAAAGAGTACACCAGCCTGTAAGATAACGTTCGCATAAGGTGTCACTTCTCCAGTACGAATGATAACTTTCGCATGTGATGATGCCTTTTTAAACTCCTCATGACTGATAAACGTCTGTGTGATGCTTTCCTTTTTAAATTCTCTGCTCAGTTCTGCAAATACTTCAGCATTCTGATCTTTTATTTCCTCGGCTAAAATGGCATGTTCAACTTTCATATCTTTCATAATCTCTTTTAACACATCCATAAAGGAGGGTGTGCCAAATTTTAAAGCAAGATCAATTTTTTTAATACCGTCTGGTACTGGTAGCCCACAATCAGCAATAATAATCTGATCTGTATGGCCTAAATCTGTTAATACTTTACTAATTTCACTGTTTAAAATGCCATGCTTTTTCAAAATCTTCATGCTCCTTCATCTGTTCTAATGTCGGCGCACCCGTCTGTGCCCCAACTTTCTGAATGGACAGTCCCGCTGCAATGTTAGCGAATTGAATACTGTCTTTAATCTTTAATCCCGAAGAGTAGGCAAAAGCGAATGCCCCATTAAATACATCCCCCGCACCTGTAGTATCAACTACATTGCTTACTTTTGTCGAAGGAACCTCCTGTATTTCCTCACCGTCATAGTAGACAGCGCCTTTGCTGCCTAGCGTAATAATAAGCTTATTTGGAAAGGTTCTAAGCACCGTCTCCATTTCCTCCCCAGGAAATAGTACATCGAATTCTGTTTCATTTGGAGTAATAAATGCTACTTTTTCGATCAGTTCTTGATTGAGTGATCGAGCCGGTGCAGGATTCAGTAGCAACGGAACCTTCAACTCTTCACACAACTGAATCAGTTCTTGCACTGTCTCTTCAGGGGTTTCGTTTTGAACCATGACCAAGTCACTATTTTGTATGATTGAATGCGTGGCAACAAAATCATTAAGCTTCTCTGGTGTATACTCTCCGTTGGCACCAGGCACATATATAATGGAATTATCTTGAGCAAATAACGTAATGAAAGCAGAACCCGACGGATGTGTAACCCGTTCCACACCGTTTACAAAAATGTGATTTTCTCTTAAGTTATTCAGTAGTTCTTCTCCGAATATATCTGTGCCAACAGCACCAAGCATATGCACTTCTCCCCCTAGTCTTGCAGAAGCAACTGCTTGGTTAGCCCCTTTTCCTCCAAAGCTTGTAGTAAAGCTTTTCCCTTCAACCGTCTCACCCATGGAAGGTCGCTTATCTGTTTCTACAACGAAATCTGTCGATATACTCCCGACAACTGTAATTTTTGGCATAGTTACTCTCCTATCTTAAAGAATTTCTTGTGATTAATTTTGGTTTCAATTTTAGTTTTTTATTTTTAACGGTTTTTTTCTCAATTAAATCTAAAAGCATTTTAGCTCCTTGGTAGCCTACGTCATACGCTGGCTGAGCTATTGTAGTTAGCCCCGGATACATCAGACGACTAAAGAGCATATCATCATACCCTATAATCTGAATATCTTCAGGAATCTTATGTCCCCTTTTTATCGCTTCTTTCATAACAGCTAGCGCATATACATCATTGCTCGCAATGACACTGTCAAATGATTCATAGGTTTCAAACAAGTTTATAGCTGTAATTTCTGCTTTTTCAACTTTAAACGAATTCGTTTCCATTACTTTGTAGGATAAACCTCCATTATCCAGAATAGATAATGCGCCTGATAAGCGATCATTTGCTCCTGAAACATTTTTAGGTCCAGCCATAACAATTGCGTGCTTTCCACCAGCTTTTAAAATGGCTTGAGCTGCCAACTTACCACCCAGCTTGTCATCTGTAGAAACAGAATAATCTTCTTCTTCATCTGCTCTGTCTAGCAGGATAAAAGGGACCCGATAAGTGTTATTTTTTTTGCCAGCAGAAGCTGACAACACACCACTGATATTGTATTGAGAAAAAAATTTCACATACATATCTTCTTTTTCTGGGTTATCTTCGACATTTCCCAAAATGACCATATATCCATTTTGTTGAGCGTAATCTTCTACACCTTTTGCCAGCAACGGAAAGTAGGGATTAGAGATATCAGGTAAAAGCAAGCCAATCATCTTGGAACTTTTCTGATAGAGTGATCGAGCGACTTCATTAGGATAATACCCTAATGCTTTTACAGCTTCTTCCACTTTAATTCTGGATTTTTCTCCAACATAGCCACTATTATTCAGCGCACGAGACACTGTAGCAACTGACACTCCCGAGTATTCTGCAACATCTTTGATAGTAACCATTTTTCTCCCCCTAAAACCTGTAACCGATTACACATTTTATTTTAACATCTCATTTTGTTTTGTCAATAGAGAAGAACTATTAATTTCTTTTTTGGTGACTTGAATGGTTCAATAAATACTTGTCAAAAAAACGTCAGCCTGATTGGACCAGCGTTTCCTTCTTTTAATCGTTTGATGTATCTTCGCCATTTGTTTCAATAACTTTTTTATACCAATAGAAAGATTTTTTCGGTGTGCGTTTGAGTGTGCCGTTTCCATAGTTGTCTCGGTCTACGTAAATGTAGCCGTAGCGTTTTTTCATTTCTCCGGTACTGGCGCTGACTAAATCAATACAGCCCCAGGATGTATAACCCATTAAATCCACACCGTCCAGTTCGACTGCGTCTTTCATGGCTTCAATGTGAGACGCCAAGTAGTCGATACGGTAATCATCTTCGACGTAGCCGTTCTCATTCGGTTCATCTACAGCCCCTAAGCCGTTTTCTACAATAAAGAGCGGCTTCTGATAGCGGTCGTAAATATCATTCATCGTAATACGCAAACCGAGCGGATCGATTTGCCAGCCCCATTCACTGGCTTCTAAATGCGGGTTTTTAACTGAGCGAACCACATTGCCTTCGGTCTCCTCTTTTGACTGAGGTTCTCCGGATGCGACCCGACTTGAATAGTAAGAAAAAGAAATAAAGTCTACAGTATGCTTTTTAAGCAGTTCTTTATCGCCTTCTGCAAAAGGAATCTCAATGCCTTCTCGTTCCAGTTCCTTTAACGCATAACTCGGGTACTCGCCGCGAGACTGGACATCGATAAAGAAATAATTGCGTCTGTCGGCTTGCTGAGCAGCTAGAACATCTCTTGGATGAGGCGTATCTGGATAGAATTTCCCTGCGGCTAACATACAGCCGATTTGGTTTTCCGGATCGATTTCGTGAGCAATTTTTGTAGCCAAAGCACTGGCAACGAGTTCATGGTGAGCGGCTTGATAAATGACCTGCTTTTTATTTTCGCCTTCTTCAAATACAAGTCCGGCTCCCATAAATGGGGCATGGAGAATGACATTGATTTCATTAAAGGTCAGCCAGTATTTCACTAAACCTTTATAGCGGGTAAAAAGCGTTCGGACGAGCCTTTCATAAAATGCGATGGTCTGCCTGTTACGCCAGCCCCCGTATTCTTTGATTAAATGAATCGGGCAATCAAAATGCGTAATCGTTACAAGGGGCTCAATGCCGTACTTTCGGCACTCTTTAAATACATTTTCGTAAAACTGAAGCCCTTCTTCATTGGGTTCTTCTTCGTCCCCTTTTGGAAAGATACGTGACCAGGCAATAGAGAGCCGGTACGTTTTAAAGCCCATTTCAGCAAATAAGGCAATATCTTCTTTATAGCGGTTGTAGTGATCAATCCCTACCTTTGCCGGATAAAAATGCTCATCATCAAAGTCGAAATGTTTCACGTCACCGTTTCTGGTAGGGTTCCGGTCTTCACCGATTGGTAAGACATCTACATTCGCCAAACCTCTGCCTCCTTGATTGTAGCCCCCTTCAAGCTGGTTGGCTGCTGTTGCGCCACCCCATAAAAAGTCTTTCCTTAATCCCATATGCGTTCCTCCTAAAATTTTAGTATTCCTCTTTATTCTAATGAATGGAATCCATTACACACAAGCCTTATTCACAATTTTCCAAATGTATGGTAAAGTAACAAAAGCATTTTGACCGCATACTAACTAATTAATTAAGAAATGAGGCTTATACATGGCTCACTACGATGTTTTGGTCATCGGCGCTGGTACTAGTGGATTAATGGCTGCCATTTCTGCAGCTGAACACGGTGCAACAGTCGGTGTCATTGAAAAAAATAAATTTGCTGGCAGGAAATTGCTGGTGACTGGAAACGGGCGCTGCAATGTCACCAATAACCGCGATAAAGAAGAGATTATTGCTCACATCCCTGGAAATGGCCGCTTTTTATACAGTGCCTTTTACCAGTATGATAACTACGATATCATGAACTTCTTCCGTTCGAAAGGAATTGCATTAAAAGAAGAAGACCATGGACGTATGTTTCCGACTACGGACAAATCCCGTACTATTGTGAATGCCCTAGTCTCCATACTGGAAGACCTAAATGTGGATCTCCACACCGATTCACCAGTGGAGACTGTTTTGTATGAAGACAATCAAGCTGTTGGGGTTCTGCTTAAAAACGGTGAAACCATCCACGGGTCCAGGGTCATTATTTCCACAGGTGGAAAAGCTATGCCTCGAACCGGTTCAACGGGAGACGGCTACGCTTGGGCTGAAAAAGCTGGTCACACCATTAAAGAACTCTATCCAACAGAAGTACCCATCACGTCAAACGAACCCTTTATCCAAGATCACGTTCTTCAGGGCTTGTCTTTAAGAGACATGACTATGAGTGTGCTGAACAAGAAAAACAAAGCCGTCGTGTCTCACAGAATGGATATGATTTTCACTCACCTCGGTGTATCCGGGCCTGCCGTCCTTCGCTGCTCCATGTTCGTTCTGCAGACAATGAAGCGTGACAAAAACGGCAAAGCCACATTAACCATTGATTCCTTGCCCGACCTGTCTAAAGGCGAGTTAAAGCAGAAATTAGAGCAACTTGTTAAACAGGACGGCGATAAAAGCTTTAAAAATGCCCTTAAACCATTTGGACCCGAACGCTACCTTTTATTTGGACTCGAACGATTAGCCATCGATAGCGATAGACCCTATAAAACAGTCACGCCTAAAGAAATGGAAGGAATTGTTGGATTTCTGAAAGACTTCCGCTTTGACGTTCACGGGTCTCTGCCGATAGAGAAAGCTTTCGTAACGGGCGGCGGGGTTCATACGAAAGAAGTGAATCCTAAAACAATGGAAAGTAAATTAATGAAACATTTGTATTTCACAGGAGAAATCTTGGATTATAACGGCTACACAGGAGGGTATAACATTACAGGCGCCTTTATCACCGGGAGAATCGCCGGTATGCACGCAGCCCAGTCGGTCCTATCCTCTTAATGTTTTCGCACAGATTCCCTTTCGCTCCTATTGTTTTCAGGACTTGGAATCATTCCGTTATGTATCAGCAAAAAACGCCAACTCTCTTTTAATGAGAGTGGCGTTTTTTTAATTTAAGCTTTATTTAATTCATTGGATAGTTCAATAATACGATCGACTGATTCGTCAAGGTAGTTGATGGTTTCAGATAATGGTTTATCTGTTGTGATATCGACTCCTGCTACTTTAGTGGCTTCAGCTGGTACTTTTTGTCCACCAAGAGCTAAGAATTCTAACCAACCGTCAACCGGCTCTTCGCCACTCTTGATTTTCAAGAAAGCTTGAGTCGCAATGGTCAAACCAGCAGAGTAAGTGTAAGGGTATAGACCCATGTAGTAGTGAATTTGACGCATCCACGTTAACTCAGCGCCTGGTTCTAATTCTACAGCATCTCCCCAGAACTGTTCGAGGACATCTCGTTTTAATTCACTGAGTTTCTTCGCGTTAAAGCTCTTGCCTGCATCCACTAAACGGTACACTTCACGCTGATAAGTAGCTTCCAGTAAGTGCGTCACGAAATTATGGAAGTATGTTTTTGATATCATTTTCGATAAAACATTCCGTTCCATACGCGGATCCTCTGTTTTATTCTGCAAGTAATCGGTTAAGAGCAACTCATTAAATGTAGACGGTCCTTCAATTAAGTAAAGAGACGGACGGGCACTCGTTAATGGGTTGTTTTCATTGGACAAGACCCCTTGTCCAGCATGTCCTAATTCATGGAATAAGGTATAGGCATCCGATAACTGATCTGTCCAGGACATCATGACATACGGGTGTTTGCCATAAGTGGTTGAGCAGAAGGCCCCTGAGCGTTTGCCTTTATTTTGTGCAAAGTCAACCCAGCGTTCTGGATAAGCGCGTAGAATCATGTTGACATAGTCTTCTCCTAAAGGAGCTAAGGCTTCTTTCACCAAGTCTTTTGAATCTTCAATAGTTACTGGTGTGGAATACTCGGGGTCTAAATCGACTTTCAAGTCCGCATAGGTCATTTTCTCTAACCCGTGTTCTTCTTTTACATGTGTGATGTACTTACGCATAACTGGCGCAAAGTCATTCATAATCATATCAATCTGACGGTGGTAAAGGTCTTGATCGACTTCCTGACTTTCAAGTAAGTAGTCAAACACCGAATCATAGCCGCGCATAGTAGCCAATGTTTTTTCTTTTTGGACGTGCGTGTAGTAGGCTGTCGCGACAACGTTTTGGTATTGACCTAAGACTTGACTGAATTTGTCGTATGCTGCCCGACGGATTTTAGGGTCTTCATGATACATATACACTTCTTCATATAAAACAAAACTTAAGGGATACGTTTGGCCATCCACTTCAAATGTGCCATAATCCGCATCAGCTGAACGGGCTTGTTCAAATATTTCTGAAAAGGCACCTAAAGTAGGATTCAATTGAGCTAGAGCTTCCTCTACTTTAGGGTCGAGCTTCGCTTTTTTAGAGGCTTTGATTCCTCTGACGAAAGCTTGGTATGTCGGCTCTTTTTCAACAATATCATTTAAGGTACTGTCATCTAAATCTTCTATTTGTGACTGGAAAAAGCTAAGTTTCGCACTGACACCAGCTAATACGTTTGAGACATGTCGGGCCTGCTGCTGAGCTTCACTGTCAAAGATATCTACCGATACAGGCAAACGTCCGTACTGACCAATGTGAGAAGCGCTGGCTACTATTTTCTCATACTCTTTAATCGCTTGAACCGCTGTTTCTGCGCTGTCTATTTTGCCATTGAACCGTTCAGAAAAAGCGTCTACATCTTTAGGTAATTGTTCACTTGCTTCTTCAAATGCTTCTTTTGATTCAAATACTGCGGATAAATCCCATTTTAAATCATCACTTATCTGATTTCTGTCTTTCATTTCTTCTGCCATAACCGTCTCCCTTTCCTTGCTAAAATGAACATGACACCTTGTCATAAAAACAGTATAGCATGATTGTTCTTCACATGTTAGACCTTTTTAATGAAATTTTCAGGTAATTATAAGAAAACTCTTCTGATAGCCACTCACGCTGTTTCAGAAGAGTTTATATTATTTAGTATCCTGAATCATAATCAACGACATTTCTCGGCAAATCTTCACCTGCTACAAAGGCTTTCAGATTTTCTTTGAAAATTGGGTACAGTCTTTCCGCATAGCGATCAAAGTCTCCCGATATGTGAGGAGTTAACAACACATCTTCACGTGCGTAAAGGGGATGGTCGCTTGGTAAAGGTTCTTCATGGACCACATCCAATGCCGCAAAGGCTATCTGTCCATTGTCCAGCGCTTTGATCAAATCGTCTGTCACAACGGTTGTTCCTCTCCCGACGTTGATATAGACCGCACTGTCTTTCATTTTTTCAAACAGATCGTAATCAAATAAGTCTTTTGTTTCATCCGTACTCGGTAAAATGTTGACGACCACGTCAGCTTTAGGTAAAGCCTCTGCCAGATTTTCCTGAGTATACTGCTCATCCATATACTCGACATCGCGCCCGCTACGGTTAATGCCTATGGTGTGCATATCGAACGCTTTGGCTAACTTACCTGTCTGTTTACCGATTTGACCGGTTCCCACAATCAGCATCGTTTTATCCGTCAGCTCTGACATAGGGGTATCTGTATTCCACTCCGCCTTGTCCTGCATTTTTATAGAATGTCTGATGCCACGCGTGTAGCTAAGTAACATACCGATAACGGATTCCGCAATCGGATGAGCGTGTATCCCACTAGCGTTGGTTAAAACGATGCCTTTTTCTTGCATGGTTTCTAAATCAAGGTAGTCTACACCGGCTGAATCAATCTGAAGCCATTTCAGTTGAGACGAGTCGTCCTGCACGATTATAGGTCCGTCCTCTTTATTCCATCCATAGATGGCTTCTATATCAGATAGCTTGTCTGCTTCACTCAAAGATGAAACAAATGTATAATCAGGCGCAATCTCTTTAAGTTCTTTTTCCTGTTCTTTTGAAAAAGAATAATAACTTAAAATTGTTTTTGTCATTTTCCCTCACTCCTCTTCTCTATTTAATCACATTTTGAGTAAAAGGCCTAATAAGAGTGATTATTTGACAGATTCGTACACTCCCGAAATAGAGTCCAATTTCTGTATCTCTTCACTGACGACGTTCACACGGTAGATACCGATTAAGTTGGACCACTCCACCCCATCTTGTTCAACGGCTTCTCTCACTTCTATTTGAACCCAGTCTTCCTCTTCTTGATTCACAAAATAAAAATAGCTCTCTCCTGTGAGGGCCTGATTCTCTAAAAACAAATCAAAAGCCAAGTCTTCCGTTTCTTCTTTTGATAAGTCACCTGTGGTTTCAGTTTCCTGATTTTTCTCTTCTAACCAAAGGCCCAGTTCCTCATCGCTCACTTCATCTATCGCTTGACCGGTTTCTGTTTCAAACTGCTCTGCCATTAAAGAAGATTGTCTTTCTTCAGAGTAAATAGACGACTCCGTACTGGCTCCAGCCACTTGCCTAGCAGCTTCAGCTTGTTTTTGCTCAATTTCTGCTTTTAACGCTTCCGCTTCTGTTTGGATATCTGGATAAGCACTTAAATCCTGTTGAAGTAAAGTGCTTAAGGTTCCCGCTGCTTCTGCCAGCTGGTCTGTTTCATATTGAGCCCTAGCATGATCCAATTGCTTGGTGTAATCTTCCTGACTGCTTTCTTCCGTTGTCTCTTCCCTAGCATCTGACTCAGCCGCTTCATCCACAGGGTTTGTCGTTTCCTGAATCTCTTCAACCGATTCAACCGGTGCCTGCGTTTCTTCTACCGGTTCTTGGCAAGCGGTTAACCCTAAACTTAAGGCTGTCACACTAAGTAAAATCAATCTTTTTGACATGATTAGTCCTCCTATTGGTCTAGCTGATGGTAGGCAGCATAGACGTCTCTTTTTTGAATCCCTCTTAACTGAGCCACTTCTTTTATTGCCACTTTACTTGATACACCTTGTTCCAACATGACTCGACTCACATGTTCGTCTAACGGCCAGGTTGCCCAATCTTGTTCCTCTTGTGCTTCCGGCGCATCATTTCCTTCGACAATCACAACAAACTCGCCTCTGAGCTGTTCGCTGTTCGTCCACTCTTTCACCTCCGCAAGTGTCCCTCTAACGAATTCTTCAAATCGCTTCGTCAACTCTCTAGCCAATACGACCCGTCTGTCTGGTCCGAAGACTTTTTCCATTTCTTCTATTCTCTGTTTCAATCGGTGAGGCGACTCATAAAACACGATGGTCTCTTGTCTTTTGTTTAGTGCCTCTAACTCTTCCTGGACATCCTTTTTCTTCCTTGGCAAAAAGCCGTAAAAGTAAAAAGGCTGAGGAACCAGTCCTGACGCAATTAATGCCGTGAGGGCCGCATTGGCTCCTGGTAAAGGCACCACTGAAATATTGGCTTCTAAAGCAGCATGAACCAGTTCCACTCCAGGGTCACTGATAGAAGGCATGCCGGCGTCACTGACTTGAGCTATGGATTCGCCCTTTTTTAATCGCTCAACCAGTTGGGCAGCCCGTTCGGTGGCGTTATGTTCATGGTAACTGATTTGAGAGGTCTCAATACCAAAATGATTCAACAGCTTTTGAGTGTTTCTCGTATCTTCTGCCGCAATCAGATCCACTTCTTTTAAAATGTTTACGGCTCTAAAAGTCATGTCTTCTAAATTGCCTATCGGAGTTGGAACGAGATAGAGCGTTCCGGTGTCTTTTGCTTCAAAGCTTTTCTGAATCTGCATCTTGATTACTCTCCATTTCTTTAACAATACAGGCGTGTTGCTTGTGTAAAGGAAATTTGACGCCATTGTCTTTTAAATAGCGTTCTTTTACTGGCCGGGTCATTTTTTTAAAAGCCGCCTCTGCTTTCGTTGCCAGGCTTCTGGAAGCATGAGCCTCCGCATACAGCATTCTTGCCGGTCGCCTTCTGGCTGGTCGGGTGTACTTGGCGCCGATTCCATCATTGTGTTCCTTTAAACGCCTCTTAATGTCTGTCGTATAGCCTCCATAAAGTGTCCCGTCTTTACAATACAGCACATAAAAATAACTCTTCTTCACGTTAATCGTCTCCATAAATCATTCGTCTCACTTCAGGAAAGTACTCCCTGTCGTCTTTATAAACAAAAAGCGGAGGCAATATTTTAAAGCCTGTATCTTTTCCGTGCTTGATGCCTTCTACTAAAAGAATGTTCGCTTCCTTATTTTCTTTTGGATAGACGAAGCGGACTCTTTTCGGTGTTAAATTCACTTCCCGCATCGCATCCATGATTTCCAAAAAGCGTTCCGGACGGTGGACAAAATAGGCTTTGCCTTTCATTTTTAACAGTCCAGCAGAAATAGCCATCATTTCCTTTAAGTTTAAATGCAGTTCATGCCTCGCAATGGCTAAATGTTCGTTTGGATTTTTGTGACTCGCTTCAGATACTGTGAAATAAGGAGGGTTACAGGTCAGGATATCTACGGAATCCTTTGGAATGTGCTGGTAAACCTCTTTCACATCCCCTTCAATCATGGTCATCTGGTCTTCCAGCTGATTCAGCTGAATGCTTCTATTCGCCATATCTACCAAACGGCTTTGCAATTCAACGCCAATAATAGAACTTTTCGTTTGCTGACTGAGCATTAAGGCCACTGCTCCATTGCCAGAGCACAGGTCTACGATTTTTGCTCGATTGTGTTGAGGGACTTTGGCAAAGTTTCCCAATAAAACAGCATCCAGTGAGAAAGAAAATACGGATGGGCTTTGGATAATATCTAATTTATACTGCATCAATTGATCAATGCGTTCGTCTTCTTTTAATTGAATCTCCACTCTACTAGCTTCCTTTATTATTGTTTTATTCAGTATACCAAAAAACACCCTTTAGACAGTAGGCTTTTTAAATTATTGTAGCTTTAATGGGATAATAAAGTATACTATAATAGAAGAAAGCCGTTACAAGAGAGGAGTCCCTATATGTCTTTTGTTAATCTTATAGCGGGTAGTATCATTGTCCTTCTAGCCTTACAGGTTTTGTGCCTGGTTGATGTCTGGTTGGGAAATTATAATAGTCGTGTCCTTCGTTTCTTTTCAAGTACTACCGTCACTCAATATGATTACACTGCTTTTACTGACGAGGAAAATGATAAAATAAAATTTTGGCTCACGATACATATTTTGTCCGTTGTCTTTTTCGGTGTCACTGTTTTTTACAGAACTATCAAGCGTGAAAGCCCACGGTTTTAATCGTGGGATGAGAGCATACATTGAGATAAATGTCTGATTGTTTTGTCTTCTTTTTCTTTTAGCTATGTTAAATAACTCTGTTGATATTTGAATATAACGAAATCTCGTTCTATAATGGATGTAAAATTGGACGAGAGCGAGTTGTTAAGAATGGCATTGAAGGACATCATCATAGAAATCCAAAAGTTAAGTACAGCAGACCAATACCGTCTGAAAGAATTTTTTGCTAAATCCTTAGCTTCCTATACTGCGAGTGAGCCTGTATTTAAAGAGGTTTCAGAGCGGAAGCATAAGGATGGATTTACTTGTTCTCATTGCAATTCTAATAACGCAGTTCGTTTCGGTAAATATAATGTGAAAATGGGTACTCGCACTTTAGAACGTCAACGGTACCGTTGCAAAGATTGTGGGAAAACATTTACTGATGTGACTAATACTCCACTTCACGGTACTCACCTTCCTCACAAGTGGTTAGAGTTCGTTCAGTGTATGATAGAGGGTTATTCACTTCGTAAGTCGGCAGAACTCTTAGGAGTTCACTATGTAACTTTGTTCTACTGGAGACACAAGCTCCTTTCAGCCATAAAACAGATGGATTTTGAGCAATTTGAAGGTATTGTTGAAATGGACGAGACTTACTTTCTATACTCGGAAAAAGGGAAACGCAAAATTGATGGTCGAAAAGCACGCAAAAGAGGTGGTTCATCTTCTCAACGAGGTATCAGTAAAGAACAAGTTTGTGTGCTGGTTGCAAGAGACCGTCAAAAGGCAACATACTCGAAGGTGGTTGGTCAGGGTCGGATTGTAAAATCTCGACTTGAAGAAGCAATTGGCACTAAACTCTCTCCTACCAATGTTCTTTGTACAGATGCTTGGCGGGCATTTATGACATATGCAAAAGAAAAAGGGCTGGAGCATTATCGGTTTAAATCCGATGGTAAGGAACGAGTTAGAGGTGTTTACCATATCCAAAATGTGAATAGTTATCACAGTCGTTTAAAAGGCTGGATAAATCGGTTCAATGGCGTGGCGACGAAGTACCTCGACCATTATTTGAGCTGGTTTCAGTTTCTAGACCAAATCAAACACCGTAATGATGATACAACTGTCAGTAAGATGATTATTGAAAGCTGTATGTTCTCAACGGAAATGACCTATGATAAACTCAGGTTATCAAAATTTTCCAAATGATGAACGATTGGGGGAATCATCTATGAGAGATAGAAGCTCGGTGGTAATAATAGAAAATCAGAAGGTTGTTTTAATTCAAAGACTTAGGGATGGCTCTATTTATTATGTTTTCCCTGGTGGTGGAATAGAGAATGGTGAAACACCAGAAGCTGGAGCCAAAAGAGAAGCATTAGAGGAATTAGGGGTTGAAGTAAAAGTTAAAGAGTGCATTTCAGAAGTTGAATTCAACGGGACTCAATACTTTTTTCTGTCTGAAATTATTTCTGGAACTTTAGGAACTGGACAAGGTGAAGAGTACACAGACAAAAATAGAGATAGAGGAACGTACTTGCCAATGTGGGTAGATATAGAAAGTTTATCATCTATTGATGTAAGACCGAATGAAGTTGCTTTAAAGGTTCAATCCCTATTAAATTAGCGCACCTCAAAAAACAAGGGAACTCCTAGAGAATATGGGTTCCCTTTCAAAATTACAAAAATCAACATTATTCTTTAACATAGCTTTTCTTTTAAAAGTAAGTCTACATTTCTCTAGCCTTTCCGTTGACGGAGTGATATACTAAAGTTAACAAAAAGAACACACGTTTGTATTCGTGATCGAGGTGAAGCGAGTGAAAAAAGAACAGACAAAGTCCTGTGTTAAAGTACTCAAAGTGAAATTAAAGCCGACTAAAGAACAAGCAGCTGAATTGACCCGGCTATCCAAAGAGTATATTTATCACG
>NZ_BAAACW010000059.1:0-294 GCF_039521845.1 Alkalibacterium iburiense | reverse complement strand
AAGTCCAAATATGCTGAACACGGAAACTGTGTGTTCAAAAAACGAACAGTCTCATGGAACAATCAGAACTATACGGTCACTCCAAATCATCTCGCTTTTCCTATTATGCAAAAGGGCAAATCAAAGAGAACGGCTATTAAAGCTGTGCTAACGAGTGATCAGTTTGAGCTGTTATCTCAGTCGAAACGGGGAGCAATGCGTATCACAAAAAAAGGCTACCATTGTATAGCTCAGATTGCTTATCACATTTTGCCGTCTGAGACGACAGGAACAGACATCTTAGGCATCGATCTA